>JAGLUM010000436.1 GCA_023134755.1 Fidelibacterota bacterium
CTGGGATACCGTCCCGGAAACGAAGCTGTGATCAAAGGAATTGGAAAAAGTTTTGCAGCAAACTTTTCGGTAGATTCAAGAGGAACTCCCATTAGCCAGATCCCTATTATGCATGATGTACAGACCCTTCGCGATCTGGACTTTATCTTTAGTTTTTCCGCCGGATATCCCGGTTCTATTGAATGGGTGCTTTATGCCAGTGACCCGCTTCAGATCCCTGTATCAAGCGGAAACACTTCCATACAGGTTAACCAGTTACTTCCTTATGTAAAATCCGGACAAATGAAAGGCATTATTGCCGGGATGCCCGGTGCTTCCGAGTATGAAACCCTTCTTATCAGAAAAGTTGAAAATGAGACGGGTTTATTAACTGATCAAGCACGTATGCTATTACCAAATTTTAAAGAAAAACGTGATGCAACAAAATTTATGGATGCTCAATCCGTAGCACACCTTGTAATCGTGTTATTTATTGTTCTTGGTAATATTTCATACTTTGTTAAACGCAAAAAACAACGTAAATATTAGGAGGTAACCAAATGTATATAGGTATTTTAGGCGCTTGGGTTGCCGTCTTTTTAACACTTTCAATTCTGAGTTATCTTTATGAAGATAACCCGTTTTATAAACTTGCTGAGCATATCTTTGTTGGTGTATCTGCTGCACACTGGGCAACCATTGCTTTCTGGAATCAGGTGCAACCGAATTTATTCGGACGGCTATGGCCCCAAACAGATGTTGCATCCCTTGAAGGTTTTAACAAATTCTGGTATGGTGTGTATCATGTTTTACATATAATCGTCGCAAAAGTATTTCCTGAAGAAACAATTAACGGTGTATTGTACCGCGGTATTGGAGATCAGCCCCAGAATTTGAGTTATTTGATCGCCTTCGTTCTGGGTTGTTTTATGTTATTCCGTCTGATCCCGAAAATCGGATGGCTCAGTCGCTGGTCTCTGGCTTATGTTATTGGTATGGCAGCCGGTCTTCGCTTATACGGTTATATGAGTTCTGATGTGATTGGACAGATCCATGCAACCATGCTTCCGCTCTGGACCGGTAATCTGGGCGACAGCATCAATAATATTATCCTCATCGTCGGTGTTCTTACGGGATTATTTTACTTCTTCTTTTCCGTTGAACATAAAGGTGCACTTAAAGTTGTATCCCGGATCGGAATTTTTTATCTGATGATATATTTTGGTGCCTCATTCGGATTTGCCGTGATGGGCCGTATTTCTCTTTTAATCGGTCGTTTTAATGACTTGATAGAATATTCCGGTAAACAGTATTGGTTTGCAACACCCATTCTTCTTGTCATCATAGTTGTTGTATTAATTATTACAACACGCCGTAGCAAAAAAGAAAAAGAAGAAGCATAACGAAATTATTTAAATATTTAATGTACGCCCTGACGTTTATTCATCAGGGCGTTTTTTTATGTTAGTAAAATCAAATGATTTTGATTTCATATCATTTTGAATTATTTTTCTTTTACATACAATTATTGAGGTGCTCAGTATCTAATCTCGAAAAACTATAAGGTAAAATCCATCTATGTAAACTTTCAAGATATTTCATTTCAATTCCTACAAACTGAAGTAAAAACCCTATTTAGGATATAACTATGAAAACTTTTTCCTTTCAATTGAAGACCCCTGCCCGTACTGCTTTTATTGATATAACATCCATCATTCAGGAAGTCGTAAATAATAACCGGTACGAAAGCGGAATTATCACCGTTTTTACGCCGCATACCACAGCGGGCATTACCATTAATGAAAATGCCGATCCTGATGTAAAACATGATCTGGATTATAAGATCAACGCCTTGATCCCAAAAGAAGATCCGGCATATACCCATTACGAAGGAAATAGCGACAGCCATCTGAAATCTTCTCTGTTCTCTCCTTTCCTTACCCTCATTTTTGAGAATAAACGTTGTATTTTAGGTATGTGGCAGGCAGTATATTTTTGCGAATTCGACGGACCGCGAACCCGCACAGTGTATATAAAGATATTACCTGATACGCCAAATTCTTAAAAAATGTATTTAATGAAACACCCTTACTTCATTAATACCATCTTGCGGCTGGCATAATACTCACCGGCCTGCATTGTATAAATATAAACCCCACCGGGAAAACATGAAGCATTAAATTGAATTTGATAATACCCCGCAACATGGTACCTGTCTACTAATGTATGTACCATTTTACCTGAAATATCGTATAAAAATATTTTTACTTGTTCACCGTAAGGAACTGTATAGGATATATGCGTTGCAGGATTAAATGGATTGGGATAATTTTTATTTAAGGCAAAATCTAACGGCAAATTTACAACATCCATTTCACTGTCAATATACACTGTTAAAGTATCGCTGTAAGAGCGAAGGTTATGATCATCCAATGCAGCTACGGTCCAGAAATATTCACTTTGATCCCGCAATCTGCGCTGATCATGATAGGTGTCTTTTGTTGTGATTAGATAGACTGTGCTAGACCCTGTAAACCAATAATATACTTTGTAGGTAATTTCATCGCCCGGATCCGGATCTCTTACTGCAGTCCATTCAAAACGCGGATAACGGGTTGTCTGATAACTATTATGAAGCGGCGCAAGCTGTACGGGTGGCGGAGGTGCTTCATTGACTGCATTGATCGCATAATTCCGGTAGGCTTCCCGTGAACGGGTTTTTGCATCGGAGGCATCCACCGCCATAACATACCAGCGGTAACGGCCGTTCTCCTTGAGATCATCTTGCGGTTGAAAATATGTTTCACTCCCTGTGTACATACAATACATTGAATCCGGGTCTGTCCCGATATATAATTCATATGTAATCGTGTCCTGAGGATCTTCATCGCTGGAAGTTCCCCAGCTAAAAACCGGCCTGAGGGTATCATGAATAGACTCATGTTCCGGGCATATAAGTTCAAAAACTGCAGGTGCTGTATTTTCACTATTCACCTGAAAACGCCAGAATGTTGATGCTAATGTATCATTCACAGATGTTACTGCTTTAACATGCCAATAGATGGTTTTATTTTCCGGAAGCGGATCATTAATGCGTATCCAGTTTGTATCACATTCTATAGGTTGCATTATACTGAAATCCAGGGTTTCGCCAATGTAAATATAATACCATTCTGCATTGGGAACGGATTCCCACATCAACCGGGGTGTTGTGCTGTGAACGATTTCCATGCTGTCAGGGCTGATTAAAGCAAAATCCCCTTTTGTATTACTGATGATCACGATATAATTCTTTTTACTTACAGAGACCTCTACACCGCTTGCTTCTGCAGTTAATACAACAGTATAAAGACCTTCTTCCTGATAATAGTGGCTAAGGATTTCTCCGCTGCCGCTTAATCCGTCACCAAAATCCCAGGTATACTGATACTCCCCTTCCGGGAGCTCTGAAACAGCTGAAAATGTAATATTGTAATTTGGCATACCAAGTGTATAATCCGCTGTAAAATCCAGCTCGTTTTGCGCTGCATGCTCCCATTTCATGGCATCATAGGCAATAATTTCGTCTGCAATGCCGGTGCTATCACCTAAATAAACCGAATTTAATCCATCGTCTGTAAAAAGATATTTACCCAGAGATACCCAGTCGTCAGATACAGAATTTTGATTGACAAGAGCTACACTCTCACCTGCAGCATGCCGAATAATGTAAGAAGCGGTTGTGGCGGTCGCATGATCAGGAATATAGGCTTTTATTTCATAATACCCACCTTCACTGAGCTGTGGTGACCATGTAACATAGCAAATATCTGCAGTTATTTCAGTATAGCTCCACCAATGATGACCACCATAGCCAGTATTTTCGCTGTGATAATAGCGCATTGGAATCGTATTTCCGTATGCTTTCATATAAAATCCGCCAGTAAATTCTTTATCATCCACAATGGAATCTATCAAAGCCGGCGGGTTAAAACATGTCGCGATACACCAAGGCATGCTTGTATAGCCGGAATTTGCATCGTTCAGACTCACATGGCCATGATTGTATCCCGGCCAGTCGTAATATACCACTTTTCCATCGTAACTTGGCCAACTCGCAGTATTTTTATTACCATAGGGATCGTTAGCAATTACTGTTCGTTGTCCGTTCTCCCCCCGACCGATACCAACAATCAGGTGTCCGCCGCCTGATAGAAAATTACAAATAGAAAATGGCTGTTGTTTATCTATTTCTGCTGAGACAGTACTCCAGCTGGTGCTCCATGTTTGATTTCCACTAACTCCGTGTTTATTATAGTAACCCAGCATACGGGAGTTTGGACTGCCCCCTGTCCACATATATCCCATTCCTCCGTAGCAGGTATAGCAAGTTGAACCGCTGCTATTACAATCCACATAAGTCAAATCAAAATTATTCCCATTATAATAATACCGTTCGTGAATATAGGCAGCATAATCGTTCCAATGACCAAATCCTGACAGAAATGGCCATTGAGGAATAACCTGATAATAAGCAAGCACCATCGCAGCGGTAGTCGGCGCACAGCTGCTGTAGCCACGAGGTCCGGGAGTATCGTAAACCTGATGAATGTAGGGAACATCTAAATAACTGTCTGCAGCCGGCACCTTCTGCTCAAAAAATACCGGAGCAGTTGGCAGAGTTTCCGTTACCGTATATTGAGTGGATTGTTTTTGCATAGACGTATTATCTGTGTTAAATACAGGAATACCATTTTGCATATACATGATAGAACCATCGGGTAGGAAAGCCCCATTTGTTTCCATAATATCCGGTGTTTGCGTATCAAAGCGAACAATACCACTAACATCTGAAACAACAATATCCGTATTTATTATCCCAAGTTTATCATCAAGGTCAATACGGGTATACACAAACTCATCTGCTTTATCTGACCATCTCAGGTTTGAACCCTGACCTAAATTGATAGTTTTATCCTGTGAAATATCATAAATCTTTACATTCCCGTCCAAAGAAGAATAGCTGATATATTTACTGTTCGGCGACCAGGCCGGCATGACATTCCCATAGCGACTTTGTGTGATACATTGCTTTGTGGAATTCTGAAGATTGATTATCCATAATTGATCATCCGGCTCATTGTAAATAGCCCATTCCGCATCCGGTGATATTGGCACTATGTTAGCATAATTTCCTAAATCATAGGAAATACGCAAATTGTTTTTTTTGATAAACAAGGTATTGCCAATAGTATAAGCGATATCACCTTCTGCAGAAAAATATACCTGCCCCGCACAGGAAACAGGTTCATGAAGTACTGTTATTTTTCGGGTTTCCATATTCAAATATGCCGGAGCCTCAAGACCTCCGGGCATATCGCGCAATTTAAATCCCAACATGGTTTGATTCGGGGAAAACGTGTAATAATATCCAACTCCGGGACCCGTCAGCAGAGTCTCTAGTTCTCCATTGTAAAAGTAGATCTTTGACCGCATGGAATCAGTGTATACATATCCATCCTTATAAGGAATAATATCTTTAGCAGCAAATGCAATTCCTTGGATTAAGATAAAAAAAAGAAGAATTGGCAACAGTATTTTGTGGTTCATTTTATTCCTTTTACAATCAATAAATTCTTGTGAAAATAATATATGCAGCTGACAATGTAAAGCCTTGAATTCCTTATTTATTATCAATATATTATAAAAAAATTATGGAAATACGAATGAAAAGAATTTTATTTTCTCTTTTTCTAACAGCTATTCTAAGCGCGCAAACCTTTGTACCGAATGTCAGTATTGAAGGTCAAAACCTCAATGCGCAGGAACAACGCATTATCGGTGAATTGAAATATACGATTGAACAATATATTGAATCTAATAGTTTTAGTAATGAGTTATATGAACTTGAGATACCTTACCGCATTACAATATATATCACACAAATCACTCAAAGCGGATCAAAGTTATCTCTCTCGGCAAACGCCTTTTTTTCCAACGAATATGATCAGCGTTATATTGACAATACCTGGATTTTTGAATTTACTGAAGGTGAAGCTTTCTATCGGGAAATGTTGTATCATTCTCTGCGTGATATAATTGACTATTACGGATATCTCATTATGGCAACAGAGATGGACGGCATCGAAGATCTTGGCGGTAATTCTCTCTTTGATCTGGCCAGTGAAATCTATTCGCGCGGAAGTACATCCTCGTGGTCCAAAGGATGGAAAAACAGAAAAGAAGATCTTGATAAGCTTACCGGGGATTTTAGACTCCGAAAAGCACGATATCTGTATAACCAGGCATTTTGGGCTATTGATGATGGTAATGGTACCAAAGCATGGTATTACCTTGAGGATGCCCTGGAGTATTTAATTGAATCCAAGCGTTTGGACACCCAAAATAAATTTCTTAATTTTTTTATTGATAAACATTATGAGGACAGCAAATATTTTGTAACAGTGTATCAGGATACATCTCTTTTGCCATTATATCGCACCTTATCGCCTAGTAATAATGATTTTTTTGATGAACTGACATTACCCTTCAAAGAAAAAGTCTATTAATTTCGGTAAACAGGATACTGCCTTCCCTTAATAACTGCAATTCAGAATCATCAGTCATTTTAATAACCGTACTACCTAATGAATGTTGGGCATTATTTAATCGGGAATCACTGATAAATAATTGCACTTCATTCCCAAACTGTCCTTCAATATCCTGAATGCTCGTCAAGGCCGGTGTGTGACTAATATTTACACTGGTACTAATAATAGGATATTGAAAATGCTCCAGTATCGCCCGGCAAAATGGATGGTCCGGGATACGAAAGCCCAGATAACGATTGTCGCTATATAAACGCTTTGGTAAAGACATATCTTTTGCCGGTAGAACCAAGGTTAATGCACCCGGTAGAAACCGACGGATGATCTTTGCTGTTCTTTCTGAAATATGTGCAAAATCCTGCATCATTTTTATATCTCGGACAAGTATACTTACCGGCATATTCTGCGGTCGTTTTTTAACCTCATATATGCGCTGTATTACGTTTTGGGAACGGGCATTACCGCCAAATCCATACAGGGTATCAGTTGGGTAGACAAACAGTTCTTCATCTTTAAGTGCATCAAGAACTTTCTTCTGTGCAGATGCGAGTTGATAATCTATTATCATAATAAAAACGCCTCATGATACAGTTGGCCACAGGCGGCCTGGATACCCTTTCCACCGCTGTTGCGCAGGGTAACAGCGAAGGACACACCTTTAAAATAGGACATAAATGTGAGGATATCCTGTTCATTTGGCCGCTGAAATTTGCTATCGATTTCATTAAAAGGAATAATATTCAATTTGGACGGGATATGACTCAGGTGCTTGATAAGTTCTTGTGCGTCTTTTTGTGTGTTATTAACACCACTAATAAGAACATACTCAAAA
>JAGLUM010000437.1 GCA_023134755.1 Fidelibacterota bacterium
GGAAAATAATGCATTAATTTCTTTTATTCGTGATTTTGATATCGGAGCTACTCTACAGGTCAATTCTGATGTACAAGGTAATTTTAAAGCCAGGCTTGAACCGGGAGACTGGGTGTGTCGTGCCAGCAGTAATACCCGAATCGATGAACAAAATATAACGGTAACTGAAAATTCAATACAAAACCTGACTCTTTCACTCGGAGCAGCTTCGGAATTATTCATACCTTCAGATACTTTAACTATTATTCAGTTTCCCCTTATTAATATCCCCAAAATAGCGTTACCGGGAGATACTCTTATTGTAGAGATCGACTTAGCTGTGCCCGAGTTTGTTCAATCGCTTTCCTTGAGTTATAACGAGCATAACTACGATCTATCTTTTACCGAACTTCAGGGTTCATTTTCCTTCGGTTTGCGAATGCTGCAGGCAGTAATTCCCGATTCTATACTTTATGGTCTTTATGACCTTAAATTGCTTTGTACCGGCACGGACAGTCTAGATATCTCTGAAAATTCGGTTTATGTTATCCCTGAATATAAAGACAGTTTTTCTTTCATTCATGTGACCGATACTCATCTACCTTCACGTCGTTATTGGGGTGAAGATGGTGTTGACACAGATACTACAGAAATTCAAGACTTTCGCGAAGTGATCAATGATATCAATATCATCAATCCTGATTTTGTACTTCATACCGGTGATTTTATCAATGATGGTGAAATTGAGGAACTTGGTATTCCCTCGCTCTCCCGCGGGAAAAAATTACTTCATGAATTGGATGTACCTCTATTTCTAGTAGCCGGGAATCATGATCTTGGCGGATGGATTTCTACACCTGCTTCAGATGGTACAGCACGTCGCACTTGGTGGAAATACTTTGGATGGAAGTATTTAAGCAGTACAAGCACCACAGCAACAACTACGCAAAATTACTCTTTTGATTATGGGAATGCTCACTTTATAGGACTTGAGGCATATGATAATTATGATAAATGGCGTTATGATCTGTATGGAGATGATAGTTTCATTTCATCACAATTGGGATGGCTAAGCAACGATTTAGCCGAACATGCGGATGCTGATCTAAAAGTTCTATTTTATCATTATGATTTTAAGCATGAATTAAACTTATCAGCTTTGGGTGTTGATGCAGCTTTCTGGGGACATGTTCACAGTAATAACGAAGATGCTACACTTCCGTATGATATCAGTACCGCTGCTACATGTTCTGGTGCCCGATGGTACAGGATCGTAAAGATTGTAAATAACGAGATCACTTTTAACAGAGCTATTCAAGCCGGTTATTCAGGTGAGACACTAATAAAAACAGTGAATATTGATCATTCATTGGTCAGAATAACCAATAATTCCAATGTTGACTTTGAAAATTGTCTTGTGAAATTTTATCTCGAAGAAGGCAAAAAAATTACATCTTTAACCAATGCAGCCCTATGGCAAATCGATTCCCTAAGTAGCCCGAAAATTGTTTATGCCAATGTTGATGTTCCAGCAAACAGTACGGTTGACGCTTCGATTCAAGTCGAGGATATTGAAACTTCAATTGAAGAAATATTACCGGACGATCCTTTTCTTCTTTCAATTTACCCCAATCCTTTTAATCCTAAATTAGCGGTTAGCTATCAGCTGTCAACTATTAGCTTAATTAATATCAGTGTTTATAATATAAATGGCAAAATGATAGAGACATTATTTAATGGCGATCAAAATTTAGGAACATATGAGCTGAATTGGGATGCTTCCAATCAACCATCAGGACTTTATTTTATTAAAGCTGAAATGAGTAATGCCTCAGGTAATTTTCAGACCGTAAATAAATGTCTTTTATTAAAATAAAGTAAGGGATCCCGAAGCTTCGGGGCGTCCGTCCCCTACAATACTATAAATTAATTCTACAGCTTACCCTCCTTCGCCAAAGCTACGGAGAACAAGCTATTTACTATATCTATCTCCCTGATACATCTTATTCTCTCTCATATACTTTTGCAAATCCATGATAAATGCAGTCGTGGTTTGGGGCCATATGGGCGCTATAACATATGCTGCTGGAGAACTGGTAATAACGCGTTGTAATATCAAATCCGGACGTAATTGCGTAATAAATAATGCTATAAACTCAAGATATTCCTGATATGTAAATACCGGGAATGTCTGCTTTTCGTACAATTCTGCCAGATCAGTTTCTTTAATAACCTGTAAATGATGCAATTTAATAAATTTTAAGGGAAGATCATTCAGTATTGTTGCCATTGCCATCATCTCATCCCGCGTTTCGCTTGGAAGTCCCAGAATAAAATGTCCGGTAACATCCAGATTATACTTGCTAGCTCTTTCTAAAGCAATTCGAGTTGTTTCAACCGTATGGCATCGGTTCATCCATTGCAACGAATGTTCATATAGAGATTCAATCCCCAGTTCCAGATTGACATCGAAATTTTTTGATATATCCCTCAATAAGGCAAGTACATCATCTTCAATGCAATCTGGTCGGGTTGATACTGCCAATCCAATTACCTGCGGATGATCCAGAGCTTTTCTGTATAGTTTCTCAAGCTTGCTTAGGGGGCCATAGGTATTTGTATGATTTTGAAAATATGCAATAAATTTATTAACACGGTATCGCTGACGAAGAAAGTGAATACCTTCGGAAATTTGTTCGGATATGGCACGTTGTTTATTTGAATAGGGTGGTGAAAAAGAACGATTATTACAGTAAATACATCCTCCAGTACCGAGGCTCCCATCGCGATTCGGGCAGGTAAAATTTCCTTCGATCGATAGACGTTGCACACGTTCGCCAAAACGGTCTTCCAGATAATATTTATAATTATTATAATGAAACCCTCTGCATGCATAAGGCAATACCGTCATGATGAAAATTCCTCGTAAAACCGAGGATAATCGCTAATTACAAGATGTCTACCCGATTTTTTAATGTACTGATGATTTTCCATATAGGAAAATGTGCGGGATACGGTTTCTCTGGATGTGCCGGCAAGTGCAGCTATATCATGCTGAAAAGGCAATTTTTTGATAATCACAGACTGTTTATAACGGTAGCCTGAATGTTCAGCAAGATGTACCAGCACACCGCCGATCCGTTTCGTAGAATTATGATTGTTTAAATTCTCAATGCATTGATTCGATGTGCGGATACGCTGCGCCATATGACATAATAAGCAGTAAGATAAATCCGGAATGCTGGTTAATAGTTTTTTAAAGTTTTCATGCTGTATACATAGAATTTCACAGGATTGTTGTGAACATACACTTGCTGAACAGGTATCCTCATCCAATATAGATAATTCACCAAAGAAATCTCCTTCATGCAAAAGCGCCAAAATAATTTCTTGACCGTCGTTATTCGAACGCGATATTTTTACTTTCCCTTTTTTTATAATAAAAAAATGCTTGCCTATATCGCCCTCAATAATTATTAATTGATTACGCTTATATATTTTATAAATAAAATACTGTGCTATTTTTTCTAAATCAGATGATTTTATTCCGTCAAATAGCGGAATCTCTTCTAAGTCACGATACATACCTCATGTCCCCTATTTTTTTTCGGGGGCAATGCGATCCAATATTCCGGGTACCAAATCAAGAAGTTTGTTTAATGAACGATCTTCTTTCTTTAACCACATTAACCGTGATTCCTGGCCTTTCTTAACCACAACTACTGCTATTGGTGTTATGGTAACCCCCCCACCAGCACCTTCACCCCCATCTTTTTTATTGTTACCGTCATGTCCACCCCCACCGGTAGCAAATCCGATGCTAATCTTCGAAATTGGAATCAAAGTAACATCCTGAACAATAATTGGGTCGCCAACCACTGTTTCGGTTTTTGCTAATGCTTTCACTTTGTCTAGCAATGTAGATAGAGTATCATTTACATTCATGTTTTGTGTCCTTCCTATATGCCAAATACATGTATAATAATGTACAAAAAATACCATATAATTTCATAGTTATTTTTGTGCTTAGCGACACATCCAGACCAGGCTGCTGAAAATCCCACTGAATGTTCACATCCTGTAGGGGCGTCATTGGCAAGATAGAATATACAATTGCGGCGGCCGTCCCCGTTTGAGACGGTTCCCGCAAACCGATATTTGCTGAAAAAGATTCGAATGAATATGTGATATATCTCACATATATTTTTTTAATATATACCTGATATTTCTGCCACAGAGCAATTAAATTGTCCTTTGTGTTCAATAGATCTTCAATTTTATCAATAAATTTTTCTTTCGTTTTTTTCTCCCCAGATGCTTCCCGGGCAAAACGCGGTTCATTTTTATCCTGCAAGGTATCTGAAGCCGGGGTTGCCTTCTTATGCGACAAAGGTAAACGAAATGGAATAGGAATGCCTAATAACCAAAGGGTGATCTTTACATACTTCAAATCACTTATCTTGCAACGGGCACCAAACACATACTTTATCCAGTAAATATCTATCTCTGCCCGGGGCTTACGTTGGCGGTATTCTCCATTTATAACAACCTTTAGGCGAATAAACAGAACACTCAGGGAAACCAAAATAAGAAACAGAATTGCGCCAGTCAATATGTATAAAATAATCATCATTGTTTTAGCTGATGTTTATAGTGCTGACGTACCTTTAAAAAAAAGTCGTCATAACACCCGGTTGTAAAATCCGGAAAACTCCATTCATAGGGATGAAATGTTTTTTTATAAAAATATAGAGTGGGGTCAGCATAAATACCTTTATCAAGATATATTTTCTGTCGGGCATATTTTGCAGATGCCAATACAAATTTATCCAAATCAAGATATCCCGGATCCAGATTGATGGTTCGCTTATGATGATCCATAAAATTTCGCTCAATAATATTGGTTAAACGTTTTATTTCAGGAAGCTGCTGAGGTATAATTAATCTATTATAAGATACAAATACACGTTTAAGATCTTTACCCATCTCCGGTTCATAATAATCCGTGAAATCAAATGACAAAACGCTACTGATATAATCCTGCTTTCCAAATACAGTTTCTAAAAATCGCAGGAAAGCATCAATATCACATTTAAAATTATAAATGATTCCCAATACACATTTAACACGCGGGGCTTTCTGTACGTCCATTTTGAAAGATAAATAAAAATTCACCAAACAACAAGCTGTGCCTGTTCTGATTTCATTATTTGTTTTTATAGCAAATAGATTAACAGCTCATTATTTTTCGTTTATTTTCAGTAGAATTATTTAACTTTTGCATTTTATTATTGGCTCAATTATGCTCTTATTTTATTAAAAATTTTGTTTGCTTTCGCTAAGTTTTTTACTTAAACTTTTGAGCTTTTTTCAGATGGGTGTGTAGCTCAGCCTGGTAGAGCAGCGGCCTTTTAAG
>JAGLUM010000438.1 GCA_023134755.1 Fidelibacterota bacterium
AAAACCAGTGTGCGTGGCTGGATATGGACCGCTGTAGCCGCTTGGTTTTATCTGAGTGATATTTACGGGTCCGTAAAAGCGGTAAAGGAATATAATGAACGGCAAAAATATAAAATTATTGAGAAACTGGATTCATGAAGACCTTTATTAACATCCTGCTTATTCTGTGTCTGCTGACAGCTTTCTGCATGGCCGACTCTGAGCTTGTATCGCTCTATGAAGGACGTATGGAAGCAGAAAAAATGCAGCAGAAAGATACACTTGAGCTGATCGATCTTGCTTTGGCTGAACATTATTTATCACAGGAGGATTATCGTACTGCACGCCGGTTTTTAGAGCTCAGCATGGACCATGCGTCCGATAGTGTACTCGTTGAACGCAAACTGGATATTTACCGCTTAGATATTATTGAAGGACATTTCAGCTCTGCGGAATCAGGACTTTTGTCGTTGTATTACTATACGGAACATATTGATCAGCATAGCCGCGCAGCTATGCTCTTGGGTATTATAAAGGCACTTGAGGGAAATTATGAAGAAGCAAAAACCTATTTAATAGAAAGTGTTGAGCTGCAAAAAGAGTGGGACAGTTCTTTTGAGATGCAGCTTGATTCATTATTGCAGAATGCGAAAAAGCGAAAACGGGTTGAAACCGCAAAATGGTTATCCGGATTTCTTCCGGGTGCCGGCCAGATCTATGCTAAAAATCCGAAAGGAGCTGTGGGAGCCATTGGAATTGCTGCTTTTTGGGGCGGATGGTTTGTCTATGATCTGCTTCAGCAGGACTATTATTCCGCCGCACTGGTCTTATTATGGCCATGGCAGCGTTATCACCGTGGAAATATACAAAATGCCGCGTATTCTGTCGAATCCTATAACGCAGTCATTGAAGATGAGATCAATCAGGCATTATTGGAGTATTTGGCAGGAAAAGGTGAATAGCAAAGAAGCAAGGAAGCTAAGAAGCTAAGAAGCGGGCTTCGCGGGATCTCCTAGGAAGAAAAATAAGTTCTGTGTGCCTATAAATTATCTTGGACAAGAATAAGAGCTAAGAGGACCCCTCCAAACCTCCCGTCAGCTGACGGGGAGGCTTCCGGTAGCCCCTCCTCTGGAGGGATTTGGGGAGGTCGAAGAGATTCAATCGGATTACGTAACGGCAAATCCTGATACCTATATATTAAATGCTGGTGTAATAGTAATTTTGATTTTTTATCCATTCCAGAGTCTATAATACGATTTTTGAATTTATATCTTATCTAAGAGACCAAATTAAATTGCCGCATTCATCTTTTGCACGTAAAGAAAATCGGATGAAAACGCGTTAAAAAGTGTGGTCTCTCGTGACGAGCGTAGCGAGGAGTTTCCGCACTTTAGCGTTTGAATCCTATTTTTAGTAGCAAAAGGTGCGCGGCGGTCTTTCTTTTGTTACTTTTCTTTGGACAAGCAAAGAAAAGTAAAGGAGTTTTCCAAAAAGCAAGGGGATAGCATAACATAATCCAAGATAAACTTTTTCTTTTTATTGCACATTCAGAACATGTTTTTTATCATTTTTATTTCAAGAAAGAAGATTTATAGGCAATTTTCTAAAATTCAGTTAAATAAAGCTGTCTTACTCTTACTAAATTACCATTAAGCCTAAGTGCTTTTTTGATAGCGTATTCGTCCAATTCCATAAACAATAATACTATATAAAAGTCCGGGATAAAAAGGTTCTATATTCAGAGGGAAGGTACCGCTGATCTCTCCAATAATAAACCAGCTTGCGGAAATAAGGACCGCGCCAAGCATTAATATTAGAATAAATTTTGGTGATACTGGTTTATTAAAAAGCGCGGAAAGGGTCGGAATAAGCAAAGAAGGTATCACCAGGGTCCCGATAAGATACCAAATAGAGATCACAGAAGGAAGTGCGATCACAATGAGCATTGCGACCAGACCGGTGATAGCGTATCCGATACGGATGTTGTGCTTGATACTTTTTTTGCTATATTTTGAAATTACATCATATCCAACAGTTTGCGCGGAAATGAAAATATAGGAATCTAATGTGGACATTACCGTCGCTAGCAAGCCCGCTAAAAAGAGTCCGAACAAACCGGCTGGCAACACATATGCCGCCAAATAAGGATACGCATAAAGTGGTTGAATATCAGGAAGTAAGGCACGTGCATATAAACCGGTAGTAAGGGTTAATGCATCAAAAACAATCCAGAATATAATGCTGATAAGTATACCGTTTCGTGCTGTTTTTGGAGAACGTGCCGCAGCACAGCGTTGATGGAATCCGGGATCAACAAGCGTCCATAAAGCAATGAAAAACCACGAAATAATATAGGTGGTTGAAAGGCCGCCGGTTAAAGTAAGATGCTGTTCGGGTAGATGTGCCGTAGTGAGATATTCGGCAACCGGATAGCGGTTAAGCAGAACAACTGCCAATATGATAAAACCTATAAACATGAATGCGAATTGCATCATATCAGACTGAACCACGGTTTCAAATCCCTTTCGGTACAGATAGATCGCGGAAACAATAAATATCAGCAGAGCACACAGTAATGGAGAAAGTCCGAGGATAAGTGATAAGATTATTCCTGTAATCAGCAAATAGGGAGCAGGGGAGGTCATCAGGAAGACAAAGAGTCCGCTGACAAAAGAGGGGATCCTTCCGTAGCGCTGATCAATGAGTTCAGGAATGGTTGCCGCCTTATTCTTCCGGATCTTTCCCGCAATAAACAGCGCGTAGATCAGTGCAAAAATATAGTAGGGAAAAGCCATTACAAACCAGTTCGAAAGTCCGTAGCGATAAGTAAATTCCCCGACACCCAGAATCCCGCCGTACCAAGTGGAAACAAGGGTCATAACAAAGAGTGGCAGAGTCAAGCGCCGTCCGGATAAGAGGAAATCCTCATGTTTTCCGCTTTTTTTCCTGCGAATAAAACCGATCAGGAATAATAATGCAAAGTATATTCCAATAATAAGAATATCTATAAAATGCAGTTGGATTTTCATTATTTTATTTCGGCCATATAAAGCAACAAGCCAGCATCGAAGGTGATTTTGAGCTCCGCAGCGGCAAAGGCATTACTGAGTCCTCGCGAGCATGTTTCCAGAACATCCTGTCTCATAGGGTGTACGGCACCTTCTAATGTCAGGTTACCTGCTCTTTTTAATGCTAAAAGGGAAAAGCGCTGACCTTGTATTCCGGAAAACCGGTAGTTTCCCGGAGGAAGAAAACGCGCATATTCTTCGTGGGTAAAAAGCTCGATATCCAGCTCTGAAGCATAGCATGCAAGGGTTGCTATATTGATCATAAAATGGTCAAAACGTTTCCCGTCCGTACCGAAAATTCGAAGCTTTTTCAGGTGTTTTTCTACACAATACTGTAAAGTTTTTTCAAGGTCATTTGTGTTTTGATCACTGGAACTTATAATTGTAATATTTTGATTATCAGGTAGATGAGAGATGGAATCCATATCTCCGATCAAGATATTTGGTGTAATATTGAAGCCCGAAAGGTAATCATAGGCACCGTCTGTACAAATAATAAAATCTTCCGGATTGCAGTGTTTTGCAATATCGTCTAAACGCGGCGGTATCCCGTTTAAAAAAATACATGTATTAATAGATCTGCCCATGTTCTTTTAATTTCTTTTTCAGTTTTCGCATATTTACCGTGATCTTTAATTTCCTGCGTGTATTGCGTACCTCTTGACGGTATTTCCTTGTGTATAAAGCGCGTTTAGCCTGGATAGTGATCGGGGCGATCATGGTCGAGGGACGCCAAATAATCTGACGGTGATTCCGTGCATACTGCAGAGCGCCGTATTCATCTGCCCAACTCAAAGTATAAGGGCTGTAATGTGGTAATTTCTGATATTTTATCTGTTGTATAAAAGCCTCGACCTTAGGATCGAGAAAATGAAAGGAGCGCGAAAAAAACAGAGCAGTATGCAGGTAATTGGGTGAGTTTATAAGTCCGTGCGTATTGGCTCTTTCTGCAAGATGCATCAGGATCTGCAACATGTGTAAACCAATCCCCAGTCCGGGTGCCTTCTGTCCTGGCAGCGGCGGCTTATTACTGTGAAAAGATTTATAAGGATTTTGCATCATAAGCCACTCAATATGCAAAAACTCCAGATTTATAAAATGGTCCTTTTCCAGTGGCATCTTAAGATTCTTTCGCTGTATCACCAGTTCGATCAGTTTATGTTTAATGCCCTTATTTTCAGATAAAAGTATAATGCGGTGTACGTAGGGATCGTCCAGATTGACATGCCAGGAAATATTGTAGATACCTTTATTCTCAAAGTATTCCCGTATCTGATAGTGTTCAAACATACTGTCGATTGCCGAAGGCGGGTAACAGCCGAGAAAAAGACGCATTTTATGGTTAAAAACACCGTCTTTAACAATATCGCTTTCACTAAAAGTGAAATCTCCTTCAGATTGAAACTGATGTGTATCCATACGCCGAAACGCCTGATCATATTTCTTTTGGTACTGTGTCATAATTAATTAGTTCATGGTCGTGAGAATAAAGTAACTCCCTGTGCATCTGTTATTTTGCGTTTAATCAAATCCTTTGCCTGATAGTTTCCTCGCGGGAAAACGACAATTTTATTGCAAGATGTGCGTCCTTTTAACTCTTCCGGACTGCGCTTACTTTCTGATTCTACTAAGATCTCAACG
>JAGLUM010000439.1 GCA_023134755.1 Fidelibacterota bacterium
TCATCTTTGAGATAAACAAATGAGTTTAAGGGCAGACTGCTCCCCGGAACCGATTCCCTGGCGCCGATCATTATTTGCTTAATTTTATCCGGAAGTTCCTGTGGATAGGAAGAAAATGAAACGGGACTCTCATCAACACTGAAAGGTCTATCGGAAAAAGAATATTTTGTTTCTAAAAAGGTTGGAAACACAACCCTGAGCCGGTGATCTTTGACTACATTTTTTAATCTGGTGTAAAAATCCAGCCGCGACGAATTAGCTTCCAGTTTAACATAAGTCACAATTGGAAAGAGACGGGTCCTTTTACTGCGCTTTTTTCGATTATTAAGCAATGAAACGGGAAGATTCATTGTTAATTCGATTTTAAACCGCGCCAGTAAAGGCCCCTGATCGATTAAAGTAATACGAGCTTTGGAATTTAGACTGGTAAGTTTCAAATCCTGGTGAGGATAAGAATAGTTGTATGTATCGCCGCTATCCGCCCCATCTTCAAAATAGGCTAATGAATTAAATTGCCGGCCTGTTGTTTTATCGGTAATGGTTACGCTGCCGTTATTTTCGATCCGAACTTTAAGATGTTTGTTTTCCATTGAGCAATCTTCGGCAGAAGCTGTTACAATGTCAGGCAGAGGTGGAGCTATTCTTTTATTGCTAACATAGAAGGTCTTATATCCTACTCCCGGAATCGAATCGGTAAAGAAGTAGACATATGTTAATTTCCCTTTTTTATTGCCAATCTGGTAGGGAACGGCTTTACCTGTTTCAGTTTCATGTATGGAAAAATCATCCTCAACTTGTACAGCCATTTTTACGATACCTTCTCTTTTCCACGGAGAAGGATTGAATACGACTAAATTGCGTTCGTGTTCAGTGTTAATATTTCCAGTTATTGTAATTAAACTATGCTCTACTATTATTTCAGATGCTTCCTTGCTTCGTCTGAAGCGATCTTCCATATCGCTGTGAACATCATCGATACTGACACCGCATATATTATCATGAGGATGATTTTGGAGTAATTCTTTCCATGCATAGTCAATCGATGTTTTAGGATATTTTCCGCCTAATAACCACAACCATACGGACATCGGTTCCGCCCATTTCGTAAGTAGATTTTCACATGTACTGTTCATTTGTTTAAGATACATGCGGGCAGAAAGCGTTCCGGGGAATATCGATATATACCGGCCGCTATTTTGAGCGCCCTTTAGTATTTGAAGAGAGGGATTATCTTTTTGAATTGCTTCCAGATATTTATTGGGTGTGGTTTGAATAAGCTGCATTCCATTAGAATTCGCATTCAACCGTTCTAATAAAGGAAGTATATCATCAGGCACCATCTCCTGATCGTAGCCGTTCATAAGCAAGACATTATCCGTTGTCGCAAAACGTGTCAATTTTCGAGTTTCGTTAACAAGCCTGTCATAAGCGATATCGGCATATTCAGCTAAACGCATGGCATTTCTGTAGCTATTAATTAAATAAATGGATGTTACTTGTGAGCCATCGGGCGATTCCCAAAGGTACTCAGAATTAATTTGCTCAGGGTTTACTTCTATTCCCCGCCATAAAAAAACCCCTTTAATACCAAATCCTTCATGTATTTGTGGCGCCTGGGAAATCTGGCCGAAATTATCCAACAGCCAGCCCACCTTCATAACATTGCCTAACTCATTAGCC
>JAGLUM010000044.1 GCA_023134755.1 Fidelibacterota bacterium
CAATAATATTCGTACGGCCGGATTGGCACTGATGGGTGTAACTGCCTTATTGGCAGCATCTCCACGGATAGCAATGGTAACATCTTCACCATTTAATAATACCCGGTTCCCATCAAATCGGACCAACATATTTTTTACCGCTTCAACCACTTCCTTTTCATCAGTCGGATTAATTCCGGATTGCAGTATACCAACTGATACCGCACGGTACATCGCACCGGTATCAAGGTAGATAAAGCCCAAGGATTTTGCAATATATTTTGCCGTTGAACTCTTGCCGGACCCGGAAGGTCCATCGATTGCGATAATCATAGTATAACACACCTTCCACTCTTTCAAAAAAGCCTGTGAAGTTAACCTCTAAAAAAGTGCAAACAAAGTATTTTTTTATTTGACACAAGAAAAAAAAATTGTATAATTAGACGTCAATTGATATTTATCATATTGAGTGGAACAAGTTATGAAAACTTGATAATATATTTTAAGTTCCCTCCTGTGTAGAAAAATGCCGACACGCCTCATGTGTCGGCATTTTTCGTATCTAGGCGGCTAATATTGAGTGTACAAAAATAGATCTTCTATTCCGTATTGATTTATTCGTAATAAAGTAGTATTATGGATCATGATAAAAAAATGTATTTCTTCTTGTATTATCCTTCTTGTTTTGACATGCAGTATCGCCTCTGCAGATATTTATGTTAATATCAATTCTGATATTTCCTCTCGCTATGTGTTTCGCGGATTTACACCCGGTGGCAAGCATCCGGCGGCGGCACTCAACTTTTCTGCCTATTTTACATCAAGCAACATCAATGTATCACAGTGGTTTATCAATACTCTAGGGGATATTTCTGCTTACCATGAATCCGGAACCATGATAAATTACTATCATTATTTTAACGATCGCATTATTGTCTCCGGCGGACTAACAGCATACCTGTATCCCGGTGTTCCGAATACAAACTTGCTAGGACTGGAATTCGGTCTTACCCTTTCAGATATAGGTTTTATTATTCCATACTTTGTCGAGTCCTACATTGATATTATCGCCGGAAGCTGGTATGTTAAGCTCACCGGTGGATACACATTCAATACGTTTTTACCCATTAATTTTACTGTCTCCAATGGTATTAATTTACTTCCCTATACGCGATATGGAGAAATTATTCCCGGTGGATTTTCGGATATTTCGGCGCAGTTGAGTACCTACGTTATATTAAAAAACTGGCAATTTACCCCGAAATTATCGTATATTATTCCGCTGAATACATTGATCAATGATACGATGATGTTACAAGTATGCTTCAATGTCGGTTATTCGTTTTAGTGAAAAGGAAAAAACGATGAAAAAATCGATACTATATATAATCGCACTTAGCATATCAATGCTGTTGCTTTACGGACAAACAGAATCCTATGTGGTTGTCTATGATGATGCCCTTATTGGTGAAATAACGGCTAGCGGGGACGTGTTTACGCAGGAAAAACTAACAGCAGCCCATGAGAATTTGCCTCTGGGCACACAGGTTGAAATATTAAATATTCAAACCGGTAAACGTATTATGGTCACGGTAAATGACAGGATTGAAAATGCACCGGATCTGTTCTGGATTTCAAAATCTGCTGCTGATACTCTTAAGATATACTCAATTCATCCGACCGAAATACTCTATTCTGTGATTGGTGAAACTACTGTCAAGCAGATGACACAAGTATATCAGGAATTATTTGTATCGCTAGGCCCCAATATGGAATTCCCGCTTGGAAATCCATGGATACCCAGAATTCTAAATGAAAATATTACTTCCGAGGGTAATACAATCTACGGTGTACAGGTTTATTCTGCTACAAAGCGTATGGATGCCGTTGTCTTATCGCAACGTATCCAATACTTTTTTGATTATTTAAGCTATATTGAGAAAACCCGTATAAATAATGTGACATTGTTTCGTGTTATTATCGGTGATTTCAATACCCTTGAAGCTGCCAGGGAGTGCTATCATAAACTCCATACCGATTTACCTGATATTTTTTTAGTGGAAATACATTAAAAAATGACAACTATACATCCTCTCCTTGATCCTGAAAAACAACTGCGTGCCCGGGATTATGAAACAAAAAAACGAAAGTTATCTTTTATTCATCTTATTGTCGGTTTTCTATTTACCCTTATCTTTATTTTATGGATAAGCCAACCCCTGCTAACTATATTGCCTACACTTCCGGTATTCCGTTTTCTTCTTTTTCTGTGGGGCTTGGCACTTTTTTCCCTGCCGATTGATCTTCTTTTTTCCTATATTTCTGGTTATAAAATTGAGCACCAATTCGAATTTTCCAACCAAAACCGCAGGCAATTTTTTACTGATGAAGCAAAGAGTTTTGCCATTAACCTCGTAATAAGTCCGCTTCTGGCATTGATCCTTTTTCTGACATTTCGTCTTTCGCCTTCCATGTGGTGGCTGTGGGCGGCATGTGCTATGATCGTGGTTTCCGGAATTTTTGCCACGTTGTATCCAGTCGTTATTCTCCCTTTGTTTAATAAATATACCCTCATTGATGATGAAGAACTGACTGGGCGGCTCAGGAAAATTCTGGAAAACGGCGGATTAAAAATTAAGGGGTTCTATTTACAAGATATGAGTCGACAAACCAAAAAAGAAAATGCTTTTTTGGGTGGGTTAGGAAAAACCCGGCGTGTTGTACTCAGCGATAATATTATCAAGAATATGAAACTGGATGAGCTTGAAACTGTGATCGCACATGAGGTCGGACACTATAAACGAAAACATATTATTAAAAATATCTTTATCGGTGCAGTTTTTCAACTTATCATCTTCTTTCTTACACACCATATTATGCTGCGTATTTACCCTGATTTTCTGACATCATTCGACAGCATGCTTGCTTCTTTCCCGGTTTTTCTACTATGTATCAGTTTTCTGAACATGATCATCATTACCCCCTTCTCAAATGCCCTATCACGATTTTATGAAAAACAGGCAGACCAATATGCTCTGGATTCTACCCAAAAAGCAGACGCTTTTCAGCATGCTATGGCCGGACTTGCAAACCGTAATCTCTCTAATGCCTACCCCACTCCCTTTATCAAATGGATGTATTACTCCCATCCACCGGTAGGAGAACGACTTCAAGCAGCCAGGAATTGGGAAGAAGTGACGAGTGACGAGTAACGAGTTACCAGTTTCCAGTTACCAGTTTCCCCAGCACAACTGCTTTTGATGCTCCCGTAACAGAGGGTATATTTCCAGATAAATTGCGTAGAAATAAATACCCCAAATAGGCGAAACCAAAAGCTTCTTTAATATTGCTGTCTATACCCGGAAGATCGAATTTTATAATATCCACATCGGGAAATTTTTCCTGCA
>JAGLUM010000440.1 GCA_023134755.1 Fidelibacterota bacterium
TAGATAAATAGCACCTCCACCGCCGCTTGTATTGTTTTGAACAAATTTACAGTTACGGATAAGCGGTGCCGCACCGTTTTCCAGCAACATTCCGCCACCGCCGCTACCGTTATCTGCATTGCCGTCCCGAATTGTAAAACCGTCAACCACAGTAGTGCTTGTTAGGGTTCCGTTATATGAAACAACATGATAACAATTATCGCTGTTATTAGCAATAGCCCCAATATCGCCACTTAAAATACTCGCGTTCGCATAGACATCACGATCATTTACATTTGTTTCTCCGCCTAAAAATCCACCGTAAAGTTTTACACCGGGTTTCAGAATAAAGCTGTCACTGCGATTTGCACCCGGAGTATAGGTGCCTGCGGCAACCCAGATCTCATCGTCGGATTGGGATACGTTAAGGGCTTCGGCCAGACTGGTATAACTACCCGCCCAAAAACCGTCACTTATATTTTTATCCACATACAATACACTGGCAGATACAACAGCAGCCATGCAAATGGTCAAAATAATAATGATTATAGCTCTTTTCATAAATGAACCTTTCTCTCTCTGTTAAAATAATAACGATTCAAAGCATAATAACCAAGGCTTTAGTAGGTCTTAAGTCATTATTAATCAAGTCATAACTATATATTAAGTGTTTCTTTCCAATCTTGTAAAGTATTCGCTCAGGATGTCCGGAATGTAGCAAATATCAAGAAATGGCGTAAAGCCCTTGGACCTTATCTTCATATACAAAAGAGCCCCCGAGACAGGGGGCTTTATGTTTTTATGGTAAGATTACTACTCTGCTTCGTCGACCGGAGCTATTGAATGCAGCAATCTTCACCACATCATTATTATTCAGCTGAACAGGTGCTGTGTACAGTAGTGATTGTTTTGTTGGTTCACTTCCATCGCTTGTATAACGCAGTGTCAGGCCGGGAAAGCGAATATTCGCCTTCAGTATTCCGTCCTCGATCACTGCACCCGGCAGAGGAATACGGTAGTTCACTTCATACTGATCCAGACGCGCAAATTCAACCTGTCCCAGCTTGTTTGCAAAGTGGTTCCAGTCTGCTTCCCGCATTGCGATCCGGGCTTCTTTATTTTCAACAAGCACCCAATTCGGCCGGGGACTCCAGGCACGTTCCGCAAGTCCGAGTATCTTTGGAAATGCCATATATTCCACCCGTTCCCATGTACGCAGGTTTTCACTCCAGAGAGTACCCGACATACCAAGAATATTATCTTTTCCTGCTTCAGTTAAACCTTCTTTGCCTTTAAATAAATCCGCTGAAACAGGATTCCCGTACAAGGTTTGTTCAGCGCATTTAGTAATATCAAAAGGGGTAAATTCCCAAGCTGAACGGGTATCGGAATATCCGC
>JAGLUM010000441.1 GCA_023134755.1 Fidelibacterota bacterium
CTTAGAACAGTCGATATCATCCACTGAATCAATATCCATTTCAATTTTCTGATCATTGATATAAGCATTTAAAAGGATTCTTTCAAAGCCTCTAAGATAGTCAACTTTTAATAAGGCCTTATTCTCTTTATCATATGACAGATGTTCCGTTTTCAGAGATTTTATTTTGAAAAGTTCATTTTTATATGCCATTATTCTAAATGAATTCTCGTAAGTTTTATCATCTGAATTCTCTGTAAATCTGACGGTGTACCATTGAAAATCTCCGTCATTTTTGTCGTTTTCTATTTCCGCTTTAAAATATTCGCCATAATTATATGCGTCTTCAGAATATTCTTTATTTACAATTTCAAAAAATTCCGACATTTTCAGAGGTTTGTCTGCCATAATAAAAATATCTTTGTATGCCTTTTCTGCTTTTTTAACGAGATCGGTATCAACTAATCCAGTTAATACTTTTTTAATTCTATCAATTATTACATCTCTATAACCAGAAAAAGAAATTTCTTCTAATAACGGCTCCATTTCTGCAGATAGTTTTTTTTCCAGATCTCTTTGAAATGAATAACTGCCGAATTTATCAGCAATGACTTTTCTGATTGACAATTCTACATTTTCAGCCACCATTTTTTCCAATTCACCGGACTCAACTAATTTCTCTGTCTGTTCGTCTACTATTTTTTTAATATCCATATTTTCTCCCTGTATGGAATATTACCATATAGTATAAATACAGTCAAGACTAATATAGTCTAAATGAGACGTTGACAATATTACTTAGGTGCTGTAGGATTGCAGGAGGAATAAAGAGAGGGAAAAAATGAATGTCATGTAGAAAGTTTATCAGGGATGCCGCAGGTGTGAACCTGACTTGTTTAAAACAAAATCCATTGGAAAAATTATGAATGAACAGATAGATGAGATAATAGATTGTTCGGAAAAACACAATTGATGACTGACCCCGATATACACAAATCTGTATCACTTATAGAAGATCTTAAGGACAAAATTGAAAACAAAACTATAGAAATTCTAAAAGATAACTCTAAAGCCGAAGAGTTCTTAATAGAAACAGGTATTTACACAGAAGATGGTGAACTTTCAGGTGAATATAGGCCGAGAAAAATAACGGAACAATAGAAGATTTTCCCTGCCTGAAAAAATAGGGTTATGCTCCTATCGAATAAATTATTACAACTAAAAAACCCCCCTATATTCTAAGAGGGTTATTAATTTACAATACCGCAAGAACATCCTGTTCAGATAAAATGGTATAATCATAAAGGCCATTAGAAAATTTAAATCCGGTGAACGGCTGATGAATTATAAATACACCTTTCTGAATATCCATATTATTCAGCTCTCCGATCCCTGCCACCTCAGTAATATTATCAGGTTCTTTTTTCCCGACTTCTGTCTGTGCTGCCACAACTATTCCCGAATCCCGTTTTTCCCATCCATCATTTTTCTCCGGACTTTTTGTTCTGATCAGCAATCGATTCCCGGATACTTTTAATTTTTCAATATCTATTTCTTTGAAATTCATACAGACTCCGAATCACAGGATATTGTAGAATCGATAATCGATATTTCAGTATCGGATATTTCCCTATAAGCATCTTCAAAAGTTTTCTTTGGCGACCAGCTCTTATATCCATCAGGATATTCAACCATATAACCGGTTCTGGATAGTTGACCTTCTTTTAAATCTTTTCCTTTGAACTTTCTATCAAATTCACGCTCACCCATTTCTACCGCTTTAATAATCTTTGTACCAATGTACGCTTTCATTTCCATTCTCGTTTCTCCGTCAATTCAGATAATACTTTATTTGCTCCAATAAATATTTTTGATACCAGACTGATACTGTCTGAATATTTATCTTTAAGAGAATCTGTTGTATTAAATAAATGATCAATTTTTATGTTTTTAGCAATATAATCATCTTTAAAAGATTCCTCTATTTGCTGAATAATATCTTTCATATTAAAAAAAGCATCAGAAGCTTCTTTCCCTACAATCGATTCCAGTTTCGTTTTAGTTTTCATTCTAATTCCTCCATATAATTACTTATCTAACAATATAACATTACCAGAGAACTTTTGCAATACAGAGTTTTCTTTCATACCGATAACCGCATTAAACTGCTTATCCGGCAAGCCCAGAAAACATTCACATTTAGCCGGATCGTTTTTACATCCCGTACACCCCGGATATTTCCGGTAGTTTCCACATGTCCTGATCAGATCTATATCTTCTATTTTTCTGTCGTCTATAATTTTTATACCTTGCTTATGGAAATCAGCCCTTTTCTTTTTATCGGACTCAACCACATAATACTGCCCGGAAAAATCACAGGCCATTAGTATTTTATATGTTGTCCCGTCCATAGGACAGACATCAAGAATATTACCGGATAAATCCATGACAGAATTAAATATTTTTTTAATAATATTATCTTTTAATTTAGAATCTCTGTATATTTCAAGAATTTTTTGCCTGTCTAAGTTTTTCAATGGCTTTGCTCCTGTATTTCGATCCCGTTTTATATCCAAGATCTTTTTCTGCTATATTATGAATCTGGGTTTTAGAAACCAGCCATTTTCTTCTGCATCTGCAATTAATGTCCTGCCCCGGAGGCCCTGTCTCCTCCGGTGGAAAATCTACATGGAATATTTTATTATTATTTGCCCTGTGGGTTTCACGCTCTCTATTATCATCCGATCCACTCCAGATATACCATAACATTCCGGCATCACGTCCACGGGCTTCCTCCAGTGCTGAAAAAACCTTCTGAGTCTGATCACGGGCAATAGTTGTCGCCCGTGTTTTATTGATACCTTCTATTTCCATCAGCTGTTCTATTAAACTGGTTTTCTCCGGGATTGCTTTTAATTCTACTTTTGATGCTTTTAAGATAATATCTGCAAGATCAAATACCTGCGGTTCTTCTACCGGTGTTGCCTGTAGTACTTTCTTTTTAGACATTTTTTTTGTTTTTTTACCGGGAATAGATGTTTCCGGTTCTGGAAGATCTATTCCTATCTGAGAAAAAACCATTCTCTGTATATCGTTAAAATATTTATCGGGAAGATTCCCTATTAAAAATACATTTTGAAATACAGCATCAGATAATTGATCCTCTACATTTCGTTCGCCCAGTACAGGTTCAACAATTTCCAGTCCTATAGCCTCTGCATTCCGTTTAAATTTTCTATTCTGATCTTTGTTTACAGACGACGTAAAATCTATTGATATTTTTTCAGCAGCATCTTTTCTGTTCTGATTTGCATTTTCCGACCGGACTATACTGAGATTAGAAAGGAATTCTCCGATAAAACTAAAAATACTTTCTTTATCTGATTTACCGCCATATCGTTCAACCAGACCGGTTAAACTTTCTTTCATTCTTGTTGTTGCCGGTTTTAAAAAATTCCACATGTTCTTTCTATATTTATCGGATGAAGATTCCGATGGATCAGAAACATTTAAGGTTTTAATTCCTTTTTTTGTGAGTTCTTTTCGTTTTGATCGTGTAAGAGGCCTGTTCTTTGGCCCGAATGGGTTATTTTTTCGGGGCATTATTTAGACAACCATTCTGTAAAATCATCGTTACAATAATCACAACTTGTTCCACTACATGAACCCATATCGCAATAAGGACAAATTATTATATCAACATTACAATTTTCACAATAATCTTTCTGATATAAATTCCCAGACTTACTTGTCCACGTTCTTTTTTCTTTATTAAATCTCTTTTTCATTTACCATTCCTCAGCGGCTCAATAAAAAACCCAAGGGGATTGATGCGTATTTCATATCCGAATTTCTTAAGCTGTGAATCAAATACTTTTAACATAGGAATTTTTAAAA
The DNA here is from genome assembly GCA_023134755.1 of Fidelibacterota bacterium. Taxonomy (GTDB): domain Bacteria; phylum Fidelibacterota; class Fidelibacteria; order Fidelibacterales; family Fidelibacteraceae; genus M50B103. Next base: position 3,877 of record JAGLUM010000441.1, read on the forward strand.
GGAATTTCCCATATTCTGCTGCGGTAATCGAAACAAACCATCCCCGGCCTATCCAGCGCATACGTGAAAATCCTAATTTCATCATTAGTTTTTTTATCAAAGGAGTAAGCAGCACTTCTGTTATGGGGGAGACGTCAGCAATAGAAGGGTTCTCCCTTTCCAAATAACAGTGCCACTCTCCTTTATCGTCTGTCCATCCTAATTTTAAAGGAGTATTTCTCTTTCTTCCGACTTTAGACAACTCTTTTACCGCCTCTTCAATAAACGGATGATCGGGATTAATATAATAATCTGAATCTTCTTTTAAATGATCTGTAGCTATCTTTTCTGCTTCCCTGACATTATCTGTATGTTCCATTTCAATTAATATGCCAAGTACGAGGTTTGTGATAGCGTCTTTTATACGGGAGTCTTTTCTATAAAAATCGGTTATTTTACTAGATCCAATAGATTTACCTTTTCTGGATTTATCTTTTATCATGTCTTTAAAAACCTCAATCGAAACAATATCAATCGGACCAAGAAAACCCGGTCTGTTATATTGTTCCTTAAATGCTTTTTCGACCTGCTTCTTTGTCTTGAATCCAATAAAAATCTTATCTTCATCATAGCATTTCTTCCATGGATCCTGCTGGTGGACTATAAACACAAGCTCAGAATCAAGGTCATCTCCAAGATATACATCGATTTGATCTCCATCTGCCCCCTCTGTTCTAGGGATTCTACCATAGGCATATTTCATTTTAATAGACCAGGGTTTCCCGTTAGGATCTATACCGGAACGAATTGATCCTTTTTTATTTTCAATAGAAATATTTATCCCGTTCCATACTCTTTTTCCCTGGAGTTTATATTTATAATCTTCTTTGTCTATTAAAATACCTCTAAAATCATATGTCTGCATTTTTGCTCCCATTTGTATCGCATTATTACAATCACATCTTTTTCTTTCTTCCTGAGCATTTATTCTTTTTTTCGGAGGCCTACATTCCGGCATTGGTGTTTTTGTATGTGTATATGGGAGTTTTCTATATGTCTGCATTTTCAATTAACCACCTTACTTGATATATATTCTGACAATGAAGCATTGATTTCCTGAGAACTTTCTTTTTTCTCTTCGCCATAACCGGAAGGTTTATATTTCGGGCCGGGGTCGCTGTCATCAAAAAAGCCATACTCAGGCCAGACGCCGGACTCTGCTGCCTCTGCTGTTCTATCCTGCATATCCAGCCATTCCACATATTTGTCAGTTATAACAGAGAAAATATCACG
>JAGLUM010000442.1 GCA_023134755.1 Fidelibacterota bacterium
CTTTGGACCGACGCAATTTATAACTTTAAAGGTATTATTGAATTAGGATTTGCAGAAAAATTTGTGGATCCCTTATTCAAAGACTTAGCACACTGTTATATGAAACTGGGTATGCCCGATTCTGCGGCATATTTTATTGACCAAGGTTTAAGTTACGATGCAACAGATAAGCACCTTTTGCAATTATCTGCCTATTACAAAGATCAGGCAGGTGATTTCGATGGTGTAAATGCGATATATCAACAGTACAATGCCCTGTATCTTGATGATATAGAATATTTAAGTAAACAGGCAAATAATCTGGATATATTAGGACAGTATCATGAAGAACTGGAAATCTGGGAATATATCCTTGATATTGAGCCCGATAATAATGATGCCATCAACGCCATTATTTCCGTTCTTGGAAAAATGGGCCGGGATCCGAAAGAATTTTACAAGAAAGCATGGGGAAACAATACCGCAGATGCATCAAATGCCTTAAAATATATCAATGCTCTCTTTAATGACAATGATTATAATGAAGCTATTCGGGTTACCCGTACTACCCTGCAATTTAACCAGCAAAATATTACACTGGTTAAAAAACTCGCGGAATGCCATGAATACAACAACGAGATGGATAAAGCACTTGAAGTATTAGAAGAATATGCGCATAAAAATCCTCGTGATATAAACATGCAAATTGATGTTACATTAATAAATCTTGATTTTGGCAATTATGAAAAAGCTTACAAAATCATCTCTAATGCCATTAAACTTATGCCTCAGAATAAAGATGCCTACTGTACACGCGGAAAAATATTGGAAGCTGCCGCTGAAGAAGCAAGCTTTGATAAAGGTAAAGTTGATGTTAACGATAAAATTGTTTATCACATGGCCTATGAAGATTATAAGAAATCCAAGGAATTAGGCAATTTTAATGCACAATTCAGAATAAAGTATTTATATGACAATGATTTAACGATCGCCAAAGCAAAAGATCGTTTCTTAATTGGCGAAGCGAATAAACTCAGCGCTAATACTTATAAACCTTTAGGAGCATATTATTCGTGGATCACCCGGACAGTAACCATCGAATAGTTATTTTTGGTTCAGACCATGCCGGATTTGAAGCAAAATCCCATGTGATTGACTATGTTAAGCACAAGGGATTTTCTGTTTTAGATTTAGGTACGTATTCGAATAAAAGTGTTGATTATCCTGAATATGGCGTTGCCGTAGCAAAAGCCATTCAGAAGCAAGAATATGCTTCCGGTATTATTATTTGCGGCACCGGCATTGGAATAAGCATTTCTGCAAACAAAGTAAAAGGCGCACGTGCTGCATTATGCACCACCCCGTTTCATGCTGAAATGGCACGCAAACACAATGATGCCAATATCTTGGTCATGGGCGCACGCACAACTTCTTTCTCTGAAATGGAAGTAATTATCGATGTCTGGTTCTCTACCGATTTTGAAGGCGGACGGCACCAGCATCGTGTTGATAAAATTCACTCATTAACCGAAAAGTAGTGGTAAATTTATGTACGATGATATTAAAAAGAATGATATGGAAGTTTTTCGCACCATTAAGGATGAATTTCATCGTCAGCAGTCCTGTCTGGAAATGATCGCATCCGAAAATTTTGTAAGTCCGGCTGTTTTGGAGACTTCCGGAAATATTATGACCAATAAATACGCGGAAGGTTACCCTGGAAAACGCTATTACGGCGGATGTGAACATGTGGATGTAGTCGAAAACATTGCGCGCGAACGTGCAAAAAAACTTTTTAATGCTGAATACGCAAATGTGCAGCCCCATTCTGGCAGTCAGGCTAATATGGCGGTATACTTTACGTTATTAAAACCCGGTGATACTATTTTAGGTATGAATCTATCACATGGTGGTCACCTGACCCACGGAAGTCCCGTAAATTTTTCCGGAAAATTATACAATATTGTCAGTTATGGTGTAAAAAAAGAAACCGGACAAATTGACTATGATGATGTCGCAAATAAAGCCCGCGAACATCGGCCTAAATTAATAATTGTCGGTGCAAGTGCTTATGCCCGTCATTATGATTTTGCAAAATTTCGCGAGATCGCAGATGAAGCCGGTGCTTTCTTAATGGCAGATGTTGCCCACCCTGCCGGTCTGATCGCTTGCGGATTGCATCCTTCACCTATTCCTTATTGTGATGTTGTCACAACCACCACGCACAAAACACTGCGCGGTCCGCGTGGCGGCATGATATTAATGGGCAAAGATGTTGAAAATCCTTTTGGTATCGTAGCGCCAAAATCCGGACGGATAAAAATGATGTCCGAACTCTATGATTCCAATGTTATGCCAGGTATTCAGGGCGGCCCCCTGATGCATATTATCGCGGCAAAAGCAGTGGCATTCGGTGAAGCTCTTCAGCCGGAATTTAAAACATATTGTCAGAATGTTATTGATAACGCGAAAGCACTGGCAAATGCTCTGGTGAGCTATAATTTTAATTTGGTGTCCGGGGGAACAGACAACCATCTGGTTCTGGTAGATCTTCACAATAAAAACATTAGCGGAAAAAAAGCGGAAAATGTCCTTGAATCTATTGGTATTACCTGCAATAAAAATATGGTGCCATTTGATGACCGCAGTCCCTTTGTCACCAGCGGTATCCGGCTGGGAACCCCGGCACTTACAAGCCGTGGATTTACTCAGGATGATATGCGGAATATCGCAACTATTATCAATGATGTGATCTCAGATCATGAAAATGAAGCTGTGCTGGAAAAAGCTAAACGTAAGGTTGCTGTACTAACAGCAGCACATCCGTTATACAAGGATCTAACTGTATGAAATGTCCGAACTGCGGATATGAAGAAAATCGGGTTATTGATTCACGACCCCTGACAAAAGAAAACGGAATTCGCCGTCGTCGCGAGTGTGAAAAATGTAAATACCGTTTTACAACCTATGAATATGTCAGTTTATCCACTGCTCTGGTAATAAAGTCCAATGGCGCACGCGAAGAATTTAACCGTGAAAAACTCATTCGCAGCATTAAGCTGGCCTGTGTTAAGCGCCCTATTTCTATGGATACCATTAATTCCATTGTAAAAAAAGTTGAAAATAAGATCATGGCTGACGGCCTTAGTGAGATTCCATCCAAGGATATCGGCGGGATGGTTATAGATGCCCTGAAAGAGATCGATAAAGTAGCCTATATCCGTTTTGCTTCTGTTTACCATGACTTTGAAAGTGTCGATGAATTTCACAAACGCATTGAAGATCTGGAAAAGCCGGAAAATACATATTAAAAATGATGATTTTTTAATTGACATTATTATTTTAAATAATGATATTCCGTAGGGAAAAAAAAGAGGTAACAAAAGACATATCCGTTCGTTAAAGGTGCTTGACAAGAAAGAATTGAAACCAAAGATGTCACATCTTATAACGATTATTTACTGAGCGTTATAAGACCGCTCATTTTTTTATTAGGAGAGATGTTTTATGAAACGAAATGCATTTGTAGTATTATTGGGAGTTATCTTTACTGTATCTTCTGTATTTGCAATTACGAATACCGGTGCAGTATGGCTGCTTATCGCACCCGGCGCCAGAGCAGAAGCTATGGGAGAAGCTCAGGTTGCTATTGCAGATGATGCCTATGCCTCTTATTACAATCCGGCAGGAATGGCATTCATGAATAAAAATCAAGTCGGTGCTATGTATTCAAAATGGTTACCAAACCTGGTAGATGACATGTATTATACCTTTTTATCCGGTGGATATCAGGTCCCAAATGTCGGGACTTTCGGTGGCCATGCAATATATTTGAATCTTGGTGAACAACAGTGGACTGATGAATACGGGAACAATCTTGGAACTTTTTACAGTTACATGATGGCCTTTAGTGGATCTTATGCCACAAAAATACGTGAAAATTCGTCCATTGGTATTAACCTGAAATTTGCATACCAGATGCTGAGCCCTGTAGGTACCCAGGGAGAACAAAATAACGGCGCCTCTTTTCACTTTGGTTTCGATTTCGGCTATCAGGCACGTAACCTTTTGAATAACTACCTTGATTTTGGTGTTGCCGTCTCAAATATCGGTCCAAAAATTTCCTTTGTTGATCTGGCACAGGCAGATCCGCAGCCAACTAACTTAAAATTGGGTATTAATCTGAATCTGCTGCAGATGGAGCATAATAATCTTTCTGTTGTCTTTGATGTTAATAAAATTTTAGCCGGCAATCATCCGTCTATGGATGTCAACAGCAACTATATTATTGAACGCGGTAACCCGCTTACAACAGAAAATGGTGAAGAGGCTTATACCGATAATTGGTTTGTTGGTATCTTTACTTCCTTTTCGGATAGCTGGACATATAAAGGGGATATTGACTTCAG
>JAGLUM010000443.1 GCA_023134755.1 Fidelibacterota bacterium
GGGTCCTGTACGATGAAATACAATCCCAAGATAAATGAATATTTCGCGGGCCATCCGGCTATTACGGAAATTCATCCTTTGCAGCAGGAAGAAACCATCCAGTCAGCATTGAAAATTTATTATGATGTCGATCTGTATCTTTGTGCCATTACCGGTATGTCCCGTTTCACCTTACAGCCTGCGGCAGGAGCGCACGGTGAGCTCTGCGGCATTATGATCATGCGCCAATACCATAAACGTAAAAATAATCATAAAACAACTATTTTAATTCCCGATTCCGCACACGGAACGAATCCGGCTTCAGTAATTCTTGGCGGATACAAATCCGTAACTGTTGCTTCTACACCGGAAGGCTTGGTTGACATTGATGATTTGAAGGCAAAGCTCAGTGACGAGATTGCCGGATTCATGCTTACCAATCCAAATACCTTAGGCATTTTTGAGAAAAATGTACTCGAAATTGCGGATTTAATCCATTCGGTAGACGGGCTTATGTACATGGATGGCGCCAACATGAATGCCTTATTTGGATTAATAAAAACATCACAGATGAAATTTGATATTACCCATCTTAATTTACATAAAACTTTTTCCACTCCGCACGGTGGTGGCGGTCCGGGCGCAGGTCCTATTGGCGTTGTAAAAAAACTGGTTCCTTATCTCCCGGTTCCGCGAGTTGAAAAACAGGATGAGCACTATACTTTGTCCCGGGATTATCCAGAATCTATTGGCCCAATGATGGGTTTCTGGGGCAATTATAATGTCATAGTAAAGACTTGGGTTTATATTCGCATGCTGGGTGAAGCTGGGCTTAAGGATGTTTCCAAACATGCTATTATCAATGCGAATTATATTAAAGCATCATTGGAAGATATTTATGAGCTGCCCTACAAATCGACTCCCATGCATGAATGCGTGTTTTCGGGAGATCGTCAGAAACAGCATGGTGTCCGGACATTGGATATAGCTAAACGCCTTCTTGATTACGGCGTGCATGCACCCACTATTTATTTTCCGTTGATCGTCCATGAAGCTCTGATGATCGAACCAACCGAAACCGAGAATAAAGAATCTCTCGATCATTTTATCAATATTATGCGTACTATTCATCGCGAAAGCATAGAGCACCCCGAACTGCTGACCTCAGCTCCACAGAACACACCGGTAAAACGCCTGGATGAGGTGAAGGCGAATTGCGAATTAAATATTCGTTGGTAAATCATGCTCATTCAATTTGAACAACAAAAACAGAATATTAGCTATCAACTACAACAGCGCGGGTCTGATATTATCCGCCGTTATCTTTCGGATACACAAGATGCTATCCTGTGCATGGCCTGTGACGGTGAACTGCAAAGTCTGAGCAACATCATTCCGAAATCTACAAAACGCGTAATTTTTTATAATATCCATCATCCTATGGGTGCATTGTGTCTGGCTATCAGTACTACCGCCCTCATGCTCATGGCTGCTGAAGGACTTTTTCCCGATAGCAGAATATCTGTTGAACACTCTTTAGGCAAAGGATTTTACTGCGAACCGACACAGCCGAAGACCCTGCCGGAACACTATCTCAATGATCTTGAAGCAAAGATGCATGACTACATTAAGGCCGGATATGAATTTGAAGAACGCATTGTGAGTATGGGACAAATCGATGATTTTGATTATAAGCGCTTTAATGTTCTTAAAAATAGCCACCGTAAACAACTCCGAATCTATGATCTCTTGGGTTTCCCGCATTGGTTTATTTCACCCTTGACACCCTCTGCAAAATATATCCGGCAGTTTCAGATCACCGCGTATGAAAATGGTTTTGTACTTGGATTTCCAACCCGCACATCTCCTGACAGCATTCCGCCGTTTACCCCTTCTCCCAATTTATTTAAAGTCATCCGCGAAAGTGAAGCACGCGGAAGTATGCTGGGTATTCGTCATGTCTACGATTTAAATCAAAGCGCACTGAACGGGAAACATCTGGAAACGATCCAACTCTATGAAGCTCTCCATGAAAAAAAAATCTCGCAAATTGCCGATAAAATTATGCGGAGACCTGATATCCGATTCGTGTTTATCGCAGGCGCCTCCTCTTCCGGTAAAACCACATTCATGAAACGTTTGTCCCTACAGCTTCGCATTAACGGACTGAAACTAAAACATATTTCTCTTGATGATTATTTTTTGGATCGCAAAGATACACCAAAAGACGAGCACGGTGAACTGGATTTTGAACATTTTGATGCTATTGACCACGGGCTTTTGGATACACAGCTGGCTGCATTGATAAAGGGGAAGGGTGTCCGCCTGCCCCGTTTTGATTTTAGTGTCGGGAAGAAGGAATTCGCGCAAGAGGAAACATTTCTGCATGATGATGAGATCCTGATCCTGGAGGGTATTCATGGACTGAATCCCAATCTTGCACAGCATATTCACCATGATAAAAAATTTAAAATATACATCAGCGCACTAACCCAGTTAAATTTCAATCTTTATAACCGGGTATCCACCTCGGACACCCGTCTACTGCGCCGCATGTACCGTGATCTTCAGTTTCGCGAGCATTCCCTGGAAGATACCCTTAAGCGCTGGCCTTCGGTACGAAATGGTGAAACGCGCTGGATATTCCCTTTCCAGGAATATGCAGATGTCTATTTTAACAGCGCGTTGGAATACGAATGGTCTGTTTTTAGCGGTATTTTGCTCAAAAAACTATCTTCCATTCCAAATGACTCTCCCGTAAAAGTGGAAGCAGAACGCCTGTGCCGGTTAATGGAATTATTTGTTCCCTTCCCAATTGATATGATCCCGCCCACCTCTATTATTCAGGAATTTCTTGGCGGAAGTTCGTTTGATTATTAGGTGTTATTATGTGATGTTCATCACACCCAATTCTTGTGTGTTGCCATAACTGCGGAATATCCGCAGATTACGCAGATGGCACAGATTACTTTAAACAATAAGAAACAAAAACATGACCCACAAAAAGCTGTAGATAACAGGGATCCTAAAACCTACGCAGTTATTGGTGCAGCAATGACCGTGCACAAAATACTTGGTTGCGGCTTTCTTGAGGCAGTCTATCAGGAAGCATTAGAACGGGAATTCGTGTATTTAAAAATTCCATTCGAAAGAGAAAAAAGGCTTCCGGTTTATTATAGGGAACGGCTTCTAAAAACATACTACCAGACAGATTTTATCTGTTATGGCTCTGTCATCGTTGAGTTAAAAGCGCTACAGTGTTTGACAACAATTGAAGAAGCGCAGGTTATTAATTATCTAAAGACATCAGGATTGCATAAGGCTTTATTAATCAACTTTGGATCAAAAAGCCTCGAATATAAAAGATATTTATACTCCACGGATTACATAAATAAAAGCTCTGCTATCTAACACCTCTTAAAACACCTCAAAAAAGACTTCAACATTAACATATTTTTTGCTATTTTTAACGGCAATCTGTGAAAATCTTTATAATCTGTGGACCTTTGAAAAATCTGCGTAAATCTGCGTCATCTGCGGATACTTACATGAGGAGACTCGTTGGTGAAACACATTATTAACATCAACACTTGGGACCGTAAGAGTAACTTCTTACATTTTATGGAATATAGTCATCCTTATTTTGGGATTACAACGCAGATAGATTGTACGATAGCGCGTGCAAATGCAAAAACGCAGGGTATTTCATTTTTTCTTTATTATTTTTATCATTCTTTGATGGCAGCTAATAGTATCCCGGCCTTCCGTACGCGCCTAGAAGGCAAAAGTCCCGTTATCTATGA
>JAGLUM010000444.1 GCA_023134755.1 Fidelibacterota bacterium
CCGTTGGTCGAAGGTTCGAATCCTTCCACACTCACTTAACAAAAAACCCGAACTTTTCGGGTTTTTTATATGGTATTTTTTTTTTGTTTTTACTATTTTTCATACATCTAAAATATGGAGACTAATCATGAAGCAAACTGTAATCGAAAAAATCGTGCAGCGTTACGTTATTCATCACGATACACCGGTTAAAAGCGGTGATTATGTAACTATTCGTCCGCAGCATGTGCTTACCCATGATAATACCGGAGCGGTTATACCAAAGTTTAATGAAATTGGCAAAATGACGGTAAACGATCCACGACAACCGGTTTTTGCACTGGATCATAATGTGCAGAGTACAGATGAAAAAAATCTTAATAAATATGCAAAAATTGAAGCTTTTGCTAAAAAATACGGTATTGATTTTTATCCCGCAAAAACCGGTATTGGCCATCAAATTATGTGTGATGAGGGCTATGCATTTCCTAATACCCTGGTTGTTGCATCCGATAGTCACGCAAACATGTACGGTGGTTTAGGCTGCCTTGGCACTCCTATCGTCCGTACCGATGCGGCGGGTGTTTGGGTAAGCGGAGAAATTTGGTGGCAAATACCCCCTATTGCAAAAATTCTATTAAGTGGAAAACCTCAGCCGGGTGTTACGGGAAAGGATATTGCATTAGCACTCTGCGGCTTATTTACTAATAATGAAGTACTAAATTATGCGCTTGAATTTCATGGCGATGCTCTGAAACATATTAGTATTGAACAACGTCTCACCATTGCAAATATGTCTACCGAATGGGGTGCGTTGGTGGGATTATTTCCTGTAGACAATGTGACACGGGCCTGGTATGCCAAACGAAATGAAACCATTATGCGCCGCGGACTCATGGGGGCTGCATCCGATGAAAACATGCAAGGAAAACATCCACGGATCAATGATAAAACTCTAAAACAACTTCAAGACGATATTTTACACCCTGATCCAGATGCTTATTATACAAAAGTCATTCATCTTGATGTCGGCAGTATTTCATCTATTGTTTCCGGACCCCATGCTGTTAATAAAATGTTTACGGCGGAAGAGATCAGTAAAAAGCATCTCCCAATCCATAAAGCTTATCTGGTATCATGTGTTAACGGGCGCTATGAAGATTTTGTTGCAGCTGCTAATATTATGCGCGGTAAGAAAACTGCCTCAGGTGTGGAATTTTATATCGGCTGTGCCTCAAAGGAGATCCAGACCCGTTTAATGGAAGAAGGTATCTGGCAGATCCTGTTGGAAACTGGTGCCATTGCTCTTCCACCGGGTTGCGGACCCTGTATCGGGCTTGGGAAAGGACTATTAGAAGCAGGCCAGACAGCCATTTCGGCAACTAATCGCAATTTCAAGGGTCGCATGGGCTCAAAGGACTCGGAGGCTTACCTGGGATCACCGGCAACGGTTGCCTTGTCTGCTATTGCAGGTTATATTGTCGCAGATGAAACTGCAGTTCACAAACCGAATTGCGATATTATTGAGTACCCAAAACCCCAACACAAAGAAGCCGCCGATATTCTTAAGGGCTTCCCGGAATATATTGAAGGAAAAATGATTTTTTGCCCGCAGGATAATTTAAATACTGATGGGATCTATCCGGGAAAATATACCTATATTGACACCATGACCCCGGAACAGCAAGCAGATGTCGTAATGGAAAATTATGATCCGGATTTTTCACACATTGCCCAAAAAGGCGATATATTGGTTGGCGGATTCAATTTTGGAACTGGAAGCTCACGTGAACAAGCGGCAACCGCATTTAAATATAAAGGTATTCAGCTTGTTGTTGCGGGTTCCTTTAGTGAGACGTACAAGCGAAACGCCATCAACAATGGATTTATCGTTATTGAATGTGCTGATCTTATTGCTACCTTGAAATCGAAATTTCAGAAGAAAGACCTTACAATTGATACGGCATTACATGCACGTATCGATTTTATACATGCACGCATCCATGTCGGAGATGAACAGTATGTATTTACACCTCTAGGTACCGCAGCACAGCGTTTGATCATTGAAAACGGTTTATTACATATGATAAAAAACAATTAAGGAACATTACATGAAACGTCTTATATTACTGTATGTTCTTCTAATCCTATTTTTTGGATGTTCAACCATGAAATATCATAAACCCGCCATGTCCCATTCTTCTATTGATGCAATCTATGAAGCAAGCAAACTGGAATCTGTTTTAAACCGGGATGTGTTCCGCATGGCAATGAGTGGGTATTCCAAAATAGGGCCCAAAAAGGATTCGTTGATCACTATCATTGATTTTTCACGTCCTTCCACCGATAAACGTTTTTATCTTATCAATTTGGCAAATCAGACTCTTCTGTATCATACATACACATCACACGGTGTTAATACCGGAGAAAATGAAGCCATCGCATTTTCAAATTTAGACGGAAGCCGGCAAAGCAGCCTTGGGTTTTATCTAACGGCAGAAACTTATGAAGGTAAGCACGGTATCTCTTTGAAACTGGATGGGCTTGAGAGAGGCTTTAATAACCGTGCACGCAAGCGTTACATTGTTATTCATTCGGCTAATTATGTAACCGAAGAATTTATTCATGAAAACGAACGCTTGGGCAGAAGCTGGGGATGCCCGGCATTACCTCCGGATATAACTCAAGATATTATACAACTGATAAAAGAAGGTTCTGTACTTTTTATATATGGAAATGATGAAAATTATTTACAGCATTCTAAATTGATCCGTTAATTGTTTTAAGCAAAATACAGAAAAAGAAAAAAGCCCGGTAAGATTTCGGGCTTTTATGATCTATATCAATTTTTATCGTTATTTAAGCATAATCATCTTCTGGGTAAAAACCTCTTGGCCGACGATAGTGCGAACAAAATAAATACCGCTATTCAAATGCGAGCCGTCAACATATAAACGATATTTCTTCGCTTCCATAAATCCATCCGCTATATGAAGTACCTGTCTGCCGG
>JAGLUM010000445.1 GCA_023134755.1 Fidelibacterota bacterium
GAGTACCGATTACAGGGAGTTATTGCATGCCTGAATGAAATAAAAACCACCGGTGGTACCCTGTTTATTTTGGGTGATTTTTTTGATTTTTGGTTTGACTGCCGTAACCATGTACCCAAAGCACTGAAACCGGTAGTGAATACCTTAGCTGATCTGCGAAAAAATGGCATCGAAATTCATTATATCGGAGGGAACCATGATTATTGGATCAAGGGGTATTTAACCCAAGAGTTAGGTATTCATTTTTATCCGGAAACAATGATATTCAGCTATCAGAATACTCGCTTCTATTGCCTGCACGGCGATCAAGTAGTTTATTCTCATCCCAGCTATCCACATATTCGTAAATTTCTACGTGCCCCTCTGGCTATCGCATTACTGAAATGCCTTCCTGTAAAATGGATCTATACTTTGGGTGAGCATGTTAGTCATTATAATCGCGCACTGCAGCACATTCCGCGTGTTCCGGATCCGATGATAAAGAAACTGCAGCACTTTCTTCTTGAAAAACTGCAGCAGGGGTATGATATTGCCATCAGCGGACACGTACATAAGCCGCATTGCAAGGAGGATCACGGAAAAACCATGGTTATTCTCGGAGACTGGATACATCATCATACTTATGGAATTTGGGATACATCCGGATTTCGATTAATCCATTATAAACGATAATATGAAGCCGAAACTATACATCATTTTAGCTGTAATATTTATTATCCTTGCAGCTCCGCGATGTTTCGCGGCAGATACCACTATGGTGTATGCTAATCAGCTGAATCATTATTATATATTTGGCGGATGGAATCATTTTGCAACGAGATACAACAAATTGTATGTTAGCAGCCGTATTGCAAACAATAGTTCAATATACAGTGAAACATCACGCTTAAAAACACAAACTAATGTAAATTTGGATGTACTGTATGCGCTTTCTCCTACATTCCGGGCCGGGCTCACCGGAAAATATTTTTTATTTCAAGACGGGCAAACATATCATGCTTATGATTATAATCAGGGACGTGCCGGAATAAAAGGGGATTATAAAAAACAGCATTATACCATAATGCTAGAAAGCGGTTATGCAAGGGAAACCCGTCTTGGTATTCGCGACATGGGCTGGTATGGCGGTATGGAACTGAACCGAAATATATCCGGTCTTTTGTTTTATCCCGAACTGAACTGGGACTATTCTCAAATGGGCAACCGTAGAAATTATACTTTTGATAACCGTATTTATTTTCGTGTAAAAACGTCCTCCTTATTGAAAAATACTTTTTCCGCAGGATTTAAAGCCTATAATCGAGAATACTATATTACACGGGAAGCGGATACCGAAGAACGGCTGAATACAACGGTATATATAGGAAACGACCTTTATTATCCAGTTAATAAGAATTTGATCGTGGATTATAAGGTAAAATTTTCGAGTACGCAGGACGGACTTAATTTTTCCTATTACGACACCAAAGAAACCAGGACCCGTCAGTTTTTATCACTGCAGAACGATGTACGGTTACGCGGACATATTGGTGCGTTTCGGGGTTATGTTGGACTTACAAATGATTATAGGCAAAGCCGGACTACGGCAACAAACCCTGCAATTTCCCTGCCGTCAGATTATATTTTTGATAAAAAGAATATTCTTGCACGGATATCCTGGAAATTAACGGAAAATGATAGCCTTTATATCAATTACCGGGGATCTTTGCTCTATTATGATACACCAGATACAAACAATTATGACGATCGGGATGAGCTAAGCTATTCGGTGTCTCCGGCATGGCATCACCGTATAGATGAATATACCTCGCTCTCAATCTCAGGGAATATGTTTTTGCACCATTATGTATATTTGTTTCACCAGCGTTCTGCTCAGAATCATTGGAACAGGGTGTATTCCCTAAAGTCGGAAATTAATACCAATATTCCCAGAATCATCCGTTGGAATGCAAAACAGGAAATTTACGCCAATTATTTTGTTTACGATTATGAGGATTCTGCCTTTGTACATGTGCAAAGTATGGTATTCAGGGGACTCAAGCTGCAGCAAAGCATACAATATTATTTTACACCCAAATGGATAATTCGCGGCTATATGTTTTTCCGTTGGGAAGATAATGGATTGCTGGACTGGGAGGACTTTATACAGGAGCTGACTGACAGTAAGTATACCATTAAAATTGAGCTAACGCCGGGGTACAAAACAAAACATTTTACCATTGCTGCAGGACCTGTATATTCACACCGCCGTGATTTCCGGTATCAGGATATGGTAAATTATACGGAATCTTATCACTCCATACGCATCGGAGGCGTGTTATTACTACAGTATTCTAACAAAATAACATTGAGTTATCGTTTGGAACAAATTGACCAAACCGGTATATCGCGAGTATATAACCAGTCAGGAAGTTTGCGGTTTAATTGGATCTTTTAAGAATAAATAAACAGTATTAATTTGGAGCTTTTTCGTTTTCGGACTTTAAATGCAGTTGCGGCTGTATCGGATTTTGCAATTCTTTAATTTCCCCGAAATGTTGTTCATAACGGGCAATATTGGTGGAAAGAGTTTTCATCAGAGCCTTTGCGTGCTGGGGGGAAAGAATAATGCGTGAAACAACATTTGCTTTCGGAAGACCGGGGAGTACCTGACAGAAATCAAGAATAAACTCGCTGGGGCTGTGTGTTACAACTTGCAGATTTGCGTAACTACCCTGAGCGGTTTTTTCATTTATATTGATTTCAATGCGTTTTGTCTTATCATTATTATTCGTCATCATCTTCCTCTACTTCGAAGACAGTAAAATCTTCAGTTGTATTTTGAGCTGATTCAACATCAGCAATAAATTCATCTTCAATAGATATCATATTACCGTCCAGAAAATTTTGCGGGTTGTCATTCTCGACTTCTGCAATATCGTGTTCGCCATCCATTTCATTTGTTTCGTACTTTAAGAAGTCATTTCCATAAAGTGATGTATCAAAAAAATCGATATTATCAACAATTCCCTGTTCAATGAGATACTCTAAAAAATCAATATACGTTTCATTTTTTAAGTTCGTTCGGCAGTGCGGACAAAACAAGCGTTTTTTTAAAGATTCCTTATTTAGTGGTTCGCCGCATTTGGGGCAAAGTAATTCATCAAATGAGATCAAAATCACACCTCTTTTCAAATTTTGGAAAAGATAAGTGTAAGTATCTTTTTTTGCAAGTTAAAAATAAATAGGAGTTTAAATAATTTTATGTAAATGTCGAAAAAACATTTACTTCAATAATATGTAATATATCCATTTTACGGATAGATTATTTTTCTAAAGTTAAAGTTAAATAATTGTTGTTGTCGACCAGAACATTTTTTATTGTCCACACATTTTCATTCTGTTTCGGAAGATTGACCGTGCCGGATTTTGGCAGAAGGTATTCTTTCTGATTCGAAGACATAAAAATAAAAGGAAGATCACTGCGGTTTGTCAGAAAAATATCTCCATTATTGGATACTTGAACTTCGAGACAAGCTTTCACAAAGCGGTTTGTTAAATCTTTTGGACCTGCAAGAATGTCTTTTTCTGCCACAGCGATACATCTTCCGGCAAATAGCGCTTCCTTGATGGCCGCTTCGCTTCGCTCGGTCGCAAAAACCAGTGTGAATGGACGATGATCGGATTGACTTAAAAATACTTCCGATGAAACGCCGTGTACATCTGAATTACCTATGACGGCTAAGTTGTATTTATCGGTAAATTTAAGTACTCCGGGATAATATTCATGCCAATTTGCAAATTCAATACCGTGCAGCCAATTCCGTTCAACTAAGGTAGTATGAATATCGTACCAGCGAACAACTTTGTCAGGCTGATGCACTATCCAACCCGGGTGATTCCACAAAATAAATGCCCCTTGATTTATAGCTTCTTCAATGGCCGGTAAAAACTCCTTAATTATAAGCTTATTTGCGTCCTGAATAAACAGAGCATTGAAATGACCCGGCGGCATCCAGCGAGTGAATTCTGCGCCACGGATACAGATGATATTTTTCTTTTTTGCATATTTATTGGCAATTTCGTATGAAATATTGTGGCCATCAGGTAAATATTTTTTGTGGGGAAGATATTCCAGATGATCCGTAATCGCAATGGCATCCAGACCTTCTCTGACAGCCTCGTCAACCCGCACAGTCGGCCATACCAATCCGTCGGAATAAATGGTGTGCATATGAAAGTCACACTTTAATGTTTTATATTCTCCCAAGTCGGGAACCGTTTGAGCCGGTATGACACCAACAAATAGTAGCAGCATTATAATAAATAGTAAAGATCTATTTTGCATGATTATCCTTTCTTCTGTAATCAATTCAATAATTAAAATATACACAGAACAGAGCGAAAAGCGAATGCAAAAATATTGAATTTATTCAGACATAAATGTATTTTGAAACCGTTTTGCATTTATTATATTCATCATACAATTAAGCAAGGAATAATAATGAAGAAAATAATGATATTTATACTCGCTGCGATACTTGTGATCTCATGTGATCAGATACCTGTACGTCCTGCACAGGCCTTTATAGACGAAGTCAAAGAAGAAGTTTGCCCGGATCGCCGGATCAATATTTTTGATCTTGAATATGATCAACAAGGAAAAGTAATCACGCTTAACGGTGAAATGAATAGTTTATCCGGCCACGATTCATTACTTGCACGCCTTGAGAGTGAAGGATATGAGGTAGCAGATAAAATTGCTTTACTGCCTTCTGGAGAACTGCAAGGTAAAATATATGGTGTCGTTAATCGCTCTGTAGCTAATATGCGCGTTGAACCTTCTGCTCGTACCGAGATGGCAACTCAGGCGATCCTGGGTGTGCCTATCCGAGTTTTTAAAAAAGGAGGCAACGACTACTATGTACAAACACCTGATGGTTATCTTGGTTGGATGGAAGGGTCGGCGTTTACGGCAATGACCCCGGCGGAATTCAATGACTGGCAGGAAGCGGAAAAAATCATCTACCTCGCGGATGCCGGGTACGTATATTCAAAAACCTCCTGTAAATCTCCCATCGTTGGTGATATAACCGCGAAGAGTTTTCTGAAAGAACTTAGGCAAGAAGGCGATTATGTCAAGGTCGCATATCCTGATGGCAGGGAAGGTTATATAAAAGCCGTGGACTGTATGAACTTCAACACATGGAAAGATGAAATTGAAATATCTACAGAAAGTGTTCTGGAATTGGCGCATACCTATATGGGACGCCCTTATCTCTGGGGCGGAACTTCAACGAAAATGCTGGACTGCTCGGGATTTATCCGGACGGTTATGTTTCTGCACGGTGTGTATTTGCCACGGGATGCTTCCCAGCAGGTTTTAGTAGGTAAAACCGTTGCGGAAGGGAATCAAGAACTGGATAAACTTAAGCCCGGCGATCTGGTGTTCTTTGGCCTTTACCGCGAGAACGGCAGTGAACGTATCACACATGTAGGTATTTATCTCGGTGACAATAAATTCATCCATGAGGCTGGTGATGTCAATATTCTTAGCTTTAATCCGGAAGATGAAAATTACAGCGAATACCGCTATAATTTATTTATCCGCGCAAAAGATGTAATCAATCATGTTGGCGAGCTTGGCGTTGAACGTGTAGCGGATAATCCGATGTTTAAATAAGAAATATTAAACAAATAAAAAAACGGGGCTAATGCTCCGTTTTCTTTTTATATCCCTGTTATATTAAAAATCGCCATTTTCCTCAGAATTAAATCCATCATCATCAAATCCATTTCTACTCTTTTTCTTGTCTTTATAATTATTGATCTTAAGTGATAAATTTAATGAGATCATCGGAGCATCGCGGTAAAATTCAGAATATGT
>JAGLUM010000446.1 GCA_023134755.1 Fidelibacterota bacterium
GGAAGCTACCGCGGAAGTTACCGCGGAAGTTACCGCGGAAGTTAAAAAAATAATTTTGGTTCTGAATAACGAAATGAAAAGATCCGAAATTCAAAATAAATTAAAACTCTCACATGATGATTACTTCCGAATTAATTATATACTGCCTGCTTTGGAATTAAAAATTATTGAAATGACAATTCCTGACATCCCCAATAGTCCTAATCAAAAATACCGACTAACGGAGTCAGGAAAAAAACTACAAAATCAGGTTAAGAAAAAAAGGTAACCTATGTTTGATACATTAAAAAAAATCCTCGTATTAAGCCTGCTGCTAGGCATCATGTTCGCCGCGAAATTCCCGGCATCGGAATACCAACGTATTACGATCCTATTTACCAATGATGTACATGGCGGTATTGCCCGAACAGAAGCAACTTTTATGAACCCGCAGTTCCCGCCGAAGATCGGGAGCGGACCTGCCCTGGCATATTATGTCAACGAACTCCGGGAACAGGCTGAAGCCGAACAATTCGGTGTTTTGCTGATCGATGAAGGCGATTTCTTTTCCGGAACCCCGGTCGGTTCAAAAACTGCTGGTAAGGCGGTCATTGAATTTATGAACAGTGTTTCCTATGATATCCTGACAGTGGGGAATCACGAATTTGACAAGGGTCTTGTTGAACTTAAACAGCGGGCAGAGGAGGCAAACTTTCCTTTTCTCGGCGCCAATATTGTGAATGAAAACGGGGACGTAGTTTCTTTTCTGAAACCCTATATTATAAAAGAAATGTTCGGTATCAAGATCGGTATTTTGGGTATTACCACAGCAACCACTCCTTCAATGAGTTTTCCGGAGCATGTAAAAGGACTTACTTTCCTGCCGGAAATTGCCACAGCAAAGAAATGGATTCCGATAATGAAGGAAGAAGGAACGGATATAATAATTTTATCCACGCATACCTGGACACCCTATGAACGTGATAAGGAAGCTGTAAAGTTGCATGAAGCCTTGAAACGCGGTGAATTTCCCGATGATGACAAGATCGGCGCACCCGGTATGGAAGTAGCTGTATCGGTGCCGGGTATTGACCTTATGTTCACCGGACATGTTCACAAAGGTTTTCCAAAACCCTATGAAGATCCAATCAATCATACCCTTATTTTTCAAAATTACGGTAACGGAACCAATGTCGGCCAGGTGAATATTTACATTCATAAAGACACAAAAACGCTGGCTGGATACGATTTCGCGGTAGATCAAAGTGCGATCATTACCTTAATGGAACATGAATTCTGGATTGATACGGCAATCGACAGCATGATAGAAGCCCGGGTGGCTGTTGCTGAAGAAGGATTTGATGAAGTAATAGCAATTTTACCCTCTCCCCTGCGCCGTTCCAACGAAGGACAGTCTGTTTTAGGCAACCTGCTCTGCGATGCGATGGTATGGAAATCCAGCGCGGATGTGGCGTTCTCGAATTATGGCGGGTTACGGTCTGATCTCGAAGCCGGTCCGCTTACCTATGAAAA
>JAGLUM010000447.1 GCA_023134755.1 Fidelibacterota bacterium
TGGCATTATCTACATTAATCGTTTTGGTACCTAAATCTACTTCGTGTCCATCTTTATCATAGGCTACTGCATGTAATACATATGTACCATTTCCTCCAGCTGGCAAGGCATTGGTCAATAATTGATAACCCCAGCCTGCCCGATAACATAAGGGATAAGTTGAATGTATGGCTTCCACATCCGGCCGTGCTCCATCTACAAACACAGCATATCCTATAAATACCAATCCATCTGAGCCTATTGCTTCAGGCGGATCCGATGCCACCGGCTCTCTCTTTACCAGTACATCCTCAACCTCTATATCATCCAAAGCCCAGCCGGTTACCGGAATACTACCGAAAACATCTGAATTATTAACCGGAGAATCCAAACTACCAAAGGGAGGAGCTGTACCATCCGGATTGTAGACATTTAAGGTTATTTGCATGGTTTGAGGTGAGTTTGCTGCATTGGGGTCAGATACAGTGACAGTGGCAGTGTATGTGCCAGTGGATAGACCTGTGGGATCTATGGTGCAGGTTACTTTACCTGATTCTGTCCCTGAGGTGGGTGAACAGGTCAACCAGCTCATATCGTCTGATACTGTCCAGTTAAGAATCCCGATCCCTGAATTTGATATCAGAAATGACTGGGATTTGGTTGTGACGGTGCTGTTTGTGCCATAATACAGTGAATCCATACTCAGATTTATTAACGGAGTCGTTGCAGGTTCAATGATTGTAAATACCGCATCGCTTGTATCTGAAGGTGTCCCGTCAGAGGCATCGGATATTCTCACCAGACAATTGGACGATGGCGGTGTGTACGCAGGAATGGTATCGGTATAGCTACCAGTATTGGGCACCGAATCAAAAAGCATGGTCCAGTTTTCCCCGTTATCCGGTGAAAACTCAATTTTAACATTGGATATGGTTCCGGTATAAGTCCAGGTTAAGGTCACGGAAGAACCGGCAGTAATAATCTCTCCGCCATTGGGATAGGTTACCGTTATGCTAGCGGCAGTACCGGACGGGACAATTTCAAATATTCCGGAATCATCTACAACTGTGCCCTGTTTTATCCTAACAAAATAGAATCCTGTGGGAATATCCGTCGGAATCGTATAATCATAAGGAGAACCATTATAGGGAACATTCTCATCAATAATATACCCACCCGAATCGTCGGATTTACGAAGGGAAATCTCAACTTCTCCCGTCATGCTCTCAGTTGTCCAGGATATGGGTATGGTATCTCCTATGCCAAACTCCTCGCCACCCAGGGGATACAGGATAGAAATCGATGGGGGCGAAATCCCGACTGTGGTTAATATCAATTCTCCTGTGTTACTTCGCCAGACCAGATAGAGGCCATTATTAGTTAGGGTAACTACAGATCTACTGGCGTGGTCAATTCTTGCATTATTATCTATAAGCGTTCGTGTCCATGAGCCGCTCTCTAGTTGTGACAAGTATACTTTGGAAACATTGCAGCTTGTGTCCAGCTCAGCCCAGGTGACAGCCACATAACCGCTATCGCTGGCAGCCACAGCTGGCCAGGGATCATATTCGTATGGTGGGCCACAGACTGGAAAGGACCCTTCATTTAGACCTGTGGTGGCTCCAAAAACACCGCCCGGTGGTTTTACTGAATAATCTATGGTCCTGGTGCCGAATGAAGTAAAAGCATGATGTACAGTGCCATCACCGGTAACAAAACTATCTCCCATACAATTGGTGTGCGCTCCCGGTGCTGTGGGAATGGTATAATGAATGCCACTGGCCAAATTGCCACCACTGGCAACATATCTGTATTGTCCCAGCTGACGATATGCTTTCCAGGTAGCATGAATACCACCGTTTGAGTCGGTAAACATAGAACAGTGTCTCCATTCCGCCGTTTCAGGTACCAGGAGTACCCAAGACCAGCTTCCTCCGACAGGTTTTCTACCGTAGACTATTCCATTACCACCTAGCCAACGCTGGACGACAATATGCACAACACCTGTAGAATCCACTCCCACGGCGGGAAAAGCGACTTTTCGAGTGGTATGTGTCAAGGCAATTCCACCATGCCAGGTTCCGCTGCTATC
>JAGLUM010000448.1 GCA_023134755.1 Fidelibacterota bacterium
ATATATACGCTCAAAAACACTGGCATACCAATACCCGTTTTCCTGTAGTTTTATCGGAGGAAGATAATCCCCGTCAAATCTGAGTATACGTGTATTGTGAAGACCATGTCCCCAGACAATATAATTGCTCGGACTCAAGAAGTTCTGATTATTAACCGGATTTGAAACATTTGATGCAACAGGACCTAAATATGATTTATCAACAACCGTCAATCCTGTAAGACTGTTTTTTTCTATTCTCTGGAGCGGACGGTTTAAATCTTTTGACTGCGTTCCATCTTTTACGCCGATCAGCGCCATACCGATACCGGACATACTCCCCAGTTTTCCCATTTTCTCCATCTTCTCAAAAAAATGCAACTGAGTAAGCCTGTCTCTCATTCTTATATCATCTTCAGCGGAAAGATGTGTAAAATTTATCCCCTCTGAAAGACTGTCGTCTATCGGGATATCAACTATTTTTCTGCATACCCATGAATTGGTATACATAGCTGTCATTTCTTCTACATCGAGAAATCTTCTTGTTATATATTTATTGTATGAATTTTTGTCTATAGAAGTCCCTGCGCCGGTTGCACTGTTTATATAAGCATCTGTAATCTGTTTATTTACAATGGGATTTTTAAATGCGGATTCCATTGCCTGCATATATCCGGCAGATGAATCCCCTATTTTTCTAAGCGTTTTAATCCCGGTCAATACAGATTTATCAGTAACCTCTGATTCTATTTTACCACCCAGCAATGCCTGAATAATAGGGGTAGTATCTATATTACTTTTTTTCAGCATATTTAACGCAAGGTTTACATTGCTCTGTCCATGTTTTTCTGATTTGTTAATTACAGCTTTTTCTATTGTATCTTTTACAGTAGAAGTGCCATATATAGATGTTGTTATCCTCTGATCCGGTGATAATGGATCAGAGGAAACCGGGATTATTCGTTTAGACTCTGGGGTTTCAGAAGGTTTGGTGATATTAGCCCGGCATCCGGTACGTTTTCGCTTTTTATGGGATTTGCTCATGAGGATATTATATTATCAATATCGTTATCTGGCAAGGTACAGACAGGATTGGATCTTTTATTATCGTTTAGAAATAAATTCTTCCAATTTTTCATGAAACTCTATTACGCCATCAGTCTGATTATATATCTTTTCCACATCTTCTATTTCCATATCATAATCTCTAGCCGTCTGAGCTATGTATCCCATGTTCATATTACTTCGCCTCCTCAATAATTCTGTTAATCTCATTGTACCAATATCCACCAGCCATATCTTTTTTAATCATATCCTGGCTTAATTTTTCCAGCGCTTCAATTATTTTTTCACTCTTATCAGATTTAGAATTTCCGATTTGTTTTGTAACTTTACATTCCGTACTATCTCCTATATATCTAATATTACCATGGTATAGATGTTATTGCAAGTTTTTTAATTCCCGTTTAAGTGCCTGTCACTACATAGATAACATAGATTGCAGCCACGATAAACCTTTTGAATTTAAAAGAAAATTGGCAGAATCAATTAATGGATCACAAATATCGTCATGATTTGTTGACGATGCTTCTTTTTTATTTTCTCCCTGTTTGAATCCCATAAGCTCACTTTTAAATATAGATTTCCATATCTTTGGATCTGTACATACAGATTCTCCCGGTTCTAATATTTGCCTTATCTTTGGATCGTTTTCACACCATCCATCATTTCCAGAATGCCGTGTATTATCTCCCGGAAGCCATATGCCTGACTTTTTAAGAAGAGGCAAGGCGGCAATAGCCCGGGATACTTTATCATTTCCTCTTTGTCCTTCTGCAACTTTGCCCTGTCTCTTGATTGGCCCTACCTGATATCCTAAATCCCGCATATGCATTAAAATGTCAATCCCACGATTGGCATACTCAATATACATGCCCTGAAGAGGAGCTGCTGATATTAAATCAAAAGTACCTGTTTTTAAATTCGTTATATGAAATTGTTTCTGATTATGTTTTTCATAAAAAGCCTGAGCGATCCTATAAGCTGCCATCGGCTTAAGCTTGTCCCTGTACATATCTAATATCACAAGCTCATTTTTTGGAGTTACACCGACACACAGGAAAACTGTAAAATCATTTTCCTTTCCAATTGCCTGTGCTGTATCTACAAAAATTGCTTTATGGGTAATGGAAATCCTCTTAACAATATCGTCAAGCCAATATTCATGAAATAAATCTCTGGTAAATATTGCTCCAGTTCTGACTGTCATCCAATTCCCTTTTACCAAAACATCATAATCATAAGATGATAATGCCAAAAGACTTGATGCATACCCTTTATTATTTTCATTTCCAATAGCATTATCATCCATAGTACCAGGCACGAATGTAAAACTATATGGGGGGGAATCTAGTTTATATTTATTCCATAAAGAATCTCTATCAGTACTAAATACCCATTCATCATTAATATGATACATGTACAACACTTTTCCACGCATAGCAGGATCAGGATAACCGTCTGGCTGGATATACCCGCCTTCTATCAATAATTCGGCAAGCCATGACCCCGGAAGAGGATTGCATGAGGCTCTTATTCTTTGAGTGTTAACGCTAGCCGGCATTTTTGCCCTGGATCTGTTACGGGAGAACATATATGTGAACATTTTTTTAGAAAAATGCTCCAATTCATCAAATCCGATAAATGGGGATTGAAGCCCCTGATGTGTTTCTAAATCTTTTTCATGATATATATGAGAAAAATTTATTTCAGCCCGCTTCACTTTTTTCTTAACATCATTAAAAAACTTAAAAGACGGAGTTGGACTTTGAGCATACGAATTATATCTTACTCCTGAATATATTTCCTGAGCTGTTGGAACTAACGACTGAATTATCTGTGGATAGGATCTTCTAAATATAGTAGCTACATAATCCATATGCGGAGTATCTCGCAAAGCATCCAGTGTGAGTGCATAGGTTTTTCCCGAAAATACCGCTCCTCCAT
>JAGLUM010000449.1 GCA_023134755.1 Fidelibacterota bacterium
ATTACCCATAAACCAGGGAAACTGCTGCAGATATAAGACATCTTCTCCAAACATTCCCATGGTATCATCAAATACATTATCAATTCCGTTGATGGCTGTTCCCATCAGACTCACAGATAAAATACCAATAATAATACCCAGCATAGTCAAAAATGCCCGGCCTTTATTCTGGAAAACCGCCTTAAAACCTATCACGACACTTTCATATAATTGATTAAACATAATTATTTCTTTTTGTTATCTTCGTTGATTTTTCCATCCAACATATGAATTACGCGATCTGCCCTGTTTGCAACATCATATTCATGGGTTACCAAAATAATGGTATTTCCCTGCTCATGCAGATCGCTTAATAATCCCATGATATCACGACCTGTTTTACTGTCCAGATTTCCTGTGGGCTCATCGGCAAGAATGATTGACGGATTATTTACCAATGCACGAGCTACTGCTACGCGCTGACGCTGACCTCCGGATAATTCATTGGGGCGGTGATACATACGGTCGGCAAGCTGCACCTTTTCCAGTGTAGCTTTTGCTCTTTCAATACGTTCGTGTTTCGGCACGCCGGCATAGATCAACGGCAGTTCGACATTGTGCAGTGCCGTCATACGCGGTAGTAAATTGAAGGTCTGAAATACAAACCCGATTTTCTGATTCCGAATATAAGCCAGTTGATCGTCATTCGCAGTATCAGATATATCGCGATTTTCCTTATGAATGGACATTCCGTCAAGTTCGTAACTTCCTTGTGTAGGAGTATCCAAGCATCCGATAATGTTCATAAGTGTGGATTTTCCGCTTCCCGAAGGACCCATAACGGAGAGATATTCGTTTTTTCCCACATCAAGATCAACTCCGTTGAGAGCATGAACATCAACCTTTCCGATATGATATATGCGATAAATATTACGTAATTTTAATAGCAACATAATATATCCTTTTCCTTAAGCTGTCTTATTTTTTATTACGTTTCTTCTTTATGTCATTGATATCTTTTACACCGGTACCGGTTTGAAGATCAAAGGTCAGTGCCTGATGGTTTCCGATAACAATGACATTACCTGTATCCAGGCCATTGAGAACCTCAAAATAGTCCTCGCTGTTAATACCCAGTTCAAGCGGAATGGCACGAACAGTATCTTCTGCCACGACAAAAACAACTTCAAGTAATTCCGGCTTTTCTTTTGTGTCCGGATCAATTTTCCTAACCTTATCTTCCGGCCGCACGGTAACAGCACGAATAGGAACAGCTATTACATTTTCTTTCCGATCAGTTAAAATTTCTACTGTTGCGTTCATTCCTGAACGTATTTCATCCGGGATGTTAAGCATCTTTACTAAGACCTTAAAGTTTGTTACGGCATTTTGGGTGCCTGCACCGGTTGTTGTTGCCAACTGTGAAATTTCTGTTATAATACCCGGAAAAACTTGTTCAGCCAATGCATCAATTTCGATATCAACCGAATCGCCGTAGGTAACACGGACAATATCATTTTCATTGACATCCACTTCTACTTCCATACCGGATAGATTGGCAACAGTCATTACAATATCCGCCTGAAAGGTGGATCCCATCGCAATTTCGCCCTGCTCTTTCCTTAGTCCGATAACGGTTCCGTCAATGGGCGCAACCAGGGTGGTTTTTCGCAAGTTGTCTTCTGCCTGTTTTGATCGGGCAACTGCTTGTTCAAGTGCGGCAACTGCCTGTTCATATTGTGATTTTGTCTGATCATATTGTGACTCACTGTAATTGTTTTCTTTATATAGTTCTTCAGCCCTTTTGTATTCTTTTTCGGCAACATATTTTGCTGATAGGCGGGAACGATAATAAGACTGCGCCTGATCAACTTCTGCCTCATAAATAACTTTATCTAGCTGGGCAAGTATCTCGCCCTTTTTAACTTTTTGGCCTTCCTCAACATGTAGTGATATAATTTCTCCGGATACGTTTGCTGAGATATTTACCTTAACTACGGGTTGCACATAGCCGGCTGCATATACTTTAGATTCAATGGTGTGCAAACGTACTTTTTCCATTTGTACACCAACTGCTTTTTTGTTGTCCTGTTTGAGTGTAAAAAACAGAAATACTGCTAATACAACAACCATAGATATAATGATGATAAGTTTCTTCTTCATGTTTCTTCCTATTTTTTATTAATTAACTTATGTATTTCTGATTCTACCATTTTACGAGAATACTGCGCTTCAACCAATGAACTTTCCGCACTCAGGACAGAAATTTGTGCTTGCATTCTGTCTAAAATCGTCACTTTTCCAAGCCGGTACTGTTGATTGACAATTGAAAAATCACGCTGTGCTGATTTAAGTCGGCGTTTGTTAATATCAATCATCGCAGTATAGGTCTCAAATTGTGTATAATAATCCCGTAATTGTTGTTCAAGCAATCGCAAGGTATTGTCCAGAGTAATACGTGTCTGTTCTAATTCCAGCTTTTTCTGTTGTACGTTTTCGCGCCGTGATAAACCGTTAAACAGAGTCCAGCTTGCGGAAAGATTGACACTGTTTGTGGGGGTAAGCAGAGGGTCAAAGGTGTTTGTATAGCTGTATTGGCCCGATAAGCTCGGCAGATAAGCCTCTTTGGATGCATTCAGAACAACCTTGCTGATCTGCTCCTGCAATTGTGCAGATTCATAATCCGGATTCCGTTTTAGCATCATATCCCAAGCAATGTCATATTGGGGAATATCAATATTATCTACATCTACATCAGCGACATCGAATCCTGTATTGGCGTCACGACCCAGTAAAATATTCATCGAACGAAGATAGCTAATGTATAACTGTTTTTGTATCAGCAACTGTGATTCGAAATCTCCTTTTTGTACTTCTGATTTGAGCACATCTGATTCTGTAATGACCTTAAGTTTATACATGGATCGGGTTTTTTTCAGGTTTTCCTCAGCGACAGCAATATTTCCTTCATAGACTTGAATAAGTGTTTTGGTACTCAAAATTCTAAAGTACAGAGTGCTGACCTGGGTAGTAATATCGTTTTGGGTGCTGATGCTGGCCGCACGGTTTGCCTCACCTGTGATCTTTGCCGATTTTATACCGGAATATAATCCCGGGCGATAGAAAGTTAAACCGGCACTGATGCCCATGCTCTGGCTCAAGTCCCAACTGTTTTGGCTTGAGGAACCAAGCCCGGATGACACCGATACGCTTGGCATGATTGCGCTAAAGGATTGTTTTACTTTTGATTTCCCGATTTCAGATGATAACTGTCTCTGCTGGATCGTCGGGTTGTTTGTTTGTGCTATATCAATACACTGTTTCAGTGTGAGTGTTTCTGCAAATAAAAATGTTCCCAGAAACATTGATATGCATATCAATGTTGATTTGATTTTCATTGTCACCTCTTGGACGTTATTTTTTTAATTATAATTCGATATCTTCACTCTCAATTTTTACAATTTTACCGATACCTGCTTTATCGAAATTTACTGTGTGGGCATCTCCCATATATTTAACGGTGCCCAGACCTGCAATTTCAACATTAATGCTTTCTCTTGCATATACCTCTGCATTGCACACACCGGCAATTTCAATTGTGACATTATCAGAGATAAATTTATACGCTTCGATAGTCCCTGCACCGGCACATTCAACATTAAAATTTGTAGATGATCCGCGCAGTTCCAAATTGCAAGCACCGGCAATTTCGACATTAAAATCCTGTACATACAGATCAGCATCTAAATGTAGCGCCCCGGCAACTTCAAGATTCAATTCTTCTGATTCGAACGGCTGGGCTGTTGTTATATTACATTCACCGATAACCGTTATTTCATCAAGGTCATCAACTGACAAGTGTACATTTAGTATCTTTTTATTGTTGGGCCATTTGATGCGGCTTCCGCTTATTACGGCATATGAGGATATCCGATCAATGTCGCTTTCAATGTGAAACTCTTCGCTGCGGTTTGGGTTCAAAATATACAGTATTAACATATCGTCAATAATTTCCGCACGAAACAGACTCATGAGACTCTCATAGGTTTCCACGTCGGCCCTGTTCCCTTCATTTTGGTCAATAACGATGTTCATAGGCCCGGCGATCATTAACTTTGTGAAGTTATCAAGATCGATGGTTTCTTTTACAACTTCTCCGCTGACTTTAATTCGTGGGAGGTCATTTGATTCAATGACACAACCAAACAATAAAAGTGTAATTAGAAGGGGAAATAGTATTTTTTTCATTTTTGTCACCTTTCCAAATTTATATTTTGTTATTTACTTTTTATGGATGAAATACCGGATACATTAAATGATGTTTGTTGCGGACTGCCGGTATAATAGACGGATGATGCACCTGAGCATGATACTGTAAGTGATTTCGTAACATACAAACGGCTGTCGCTACTCCCGGAAGCATCAATAACTATTGTTTCGGTTTTTAGATCACTTGCTTTTAAATCAGAGGATCCGCTTAAATTCGCTTTTAAATAGGTGCTGTTGCCTTTGACTTTAAAATCGGATGAGCCGTGGGCACTAATATTCAGGCTTTCTGCGTTGACGTCCAAATTAAAATCAGAGGATCCGGAGGCGATCAGTTTCACGGTGGGTGCTTTTATATGCACGTTAGCATCGCTTGCGCCGCTGGCATTGATATAAACTGTCTCTGCTTCTAATGTACTGCCTTTTATATCGCTGGCACCAGAGGTGTTGATCTTGATATTTGTACCCGTAATCTTTTTCAGTACGAGATCACTGGCACCGCTGGCGTCAATTTTCAAGTCACCTACATGAAAATCGGTTTGCATATACAGATCACAAGCACCTGATAATTTAAGTTCTTCAAGATCCTTTACGGTTATATAAAGTTTTAATATCTTGTCACGGTTCAACCAGCTAATACGGTTAACTTTGCGATCTAATGCAATAACCAAACCATCACTTGTTTGTTTCACGTTAACATACGGTATAATGCTTTTGTAAGTTTCAATAACAAGTTTTTCTTCATCACCCTGACTCAGGTACACATCAAATTGTGTGCGGACCGTAAGATCGGTAAATGGATTTACTTGTACATTTTTCATTTGAATGGGTCCGGTAGCCGTCAGTTTCATAGCGAAACCCATACCGGCCAGCATAAGGGAAAGAAAAATAATAATTGATTTGTTCTGTTTCATGGTACTCTCCTACATTTCTGTTCTTTTGTATCGATAAATAAAGGTTGCTCCTATATAACATGCTCCGGCAAAAAGGACACCCAACAGTAGATTATAGTCACCCAGTGCATATTTCAGACCTAATTCTCCGTTCATACCTATATTGCCCATCATCGCGACTAAATTGGTGAAAATATTTGGCAGGGAGATCGTATTTCGAAACAGTTCTTCAATGAGATAAAATATCAGTTCAATAATTCCCAGTAGGGCTGTACCTTTTATGAAGGCATTGTTATTAAATATCGAGGAAAAGAAGTAATACAAACTTCCAAAGATCAAGCATACTTTCAAATATGTAATGATGCCCAGTAACATGCCGTACAGAGCAGATCCCGGGTAAAATCCACCTATCGTCCAAGCGGAAGCAATGGCTGTAATAATGGCAACAACAAAACCAACAATGAATAACAGAACCGTACCGGCATATACATGCATAAGATATTTTGCGGCGCTGCAGGTCCAGATATTTATAGGTTGGCAGCGGTAAAATAATTCACAATCAAGTTCTTTTTCTTTGGATAAACTGTTTTGGGCGCTCATTAGCATAAAAAGCGCAAAGACAAACGCAATAAACGCCATGGCACCATACATGCCGATCTTTACACCATCCTGGATGTCTTCATAATCAAAAGCCATATTAAAGAATCCAACCTGTATTTCATCCCAGTTGGCGATCATGGCTGTGAGGGCAATGATCAGCACCAGCAAGGTAATACCCGCAATTATCCAGACCGGTAGCCAATATGCAGACTTGCGTTTCAGGTATTCCGTTTTGATCAATGTTATAAAATGTGACATAATATTCTTCCTATCTATTTTTTCTGGGTTACAACTATAAAAATCTCTGAAAGGTTCGGCATTGTCACGATGGCTTCCGGCAGTGTGGCCTCACCTTCCACTAAGGCACGTACGTGACCCAATGTTTTTGTGATCACTCTGGGATTATATTGCATCAGGGAATCTTCCTCGTTTTGCGGTACTTCATATATGTGCCATCTGTTTTTCAGGCTATCAACTGATTCATTTAGAATAATGCGTCCTTCGTCAATGAAAATAACGTCCTGCAGAATATTTTCAATTTCTGCAACCTGATGTGTTGAAATAATGATCGTTTTATTTTCATCATAAAATTCGCCCAGAAGCAGATCATAGAATTCTTTCCGGAAGACAATATCCAGCCCCAATGTTGGTTCATCAAGAATGAGAATGTCAACATCTTTCGATAAGGTTAGCAGAAGATACAGTTTTGTTTTCATTCCTTTGGACAAGTTGCCAATCTTCTGGTCGCATGGCAAGTCGCTTTTTGCGAACAGCCGTTTCGCTTTGTCAGCATTCCAGGAATCGTTTACCTCTGCACTAAAATTAATGATCTGTTCAACCGTCAAACGGGGATCCAATCCACTTACATCCGGAATAAATGCTACATTTTTGTATAGTTCATGTTTCCATTCAGTGATAGACTTATTAAACATTG
>JAGLUM010000045.1 GCA_023134755.1 Fidelibacterota bacterium
TCTGGGTATTTGGTATGGTGCTGGTAATGGCCCCAATAATTATGTTCCCACGCAGGGGTGGGGTTGAAAAGGGAAAATCTTTTGTGCATACCACTCGCTTGGTTGATACAGGAATTTATAGCGTGGTTAGACACCCGCAATACCTGGGTGGGATATTCGCAATATTTGCAACTACATTATTATGGTATCCGCACTGGTTGTTCGGTGTGCTTGGTGTCGCAGGTACGGTGGTTCTCTACATGAGCTGCAAAGAGGAAGACCAACGTCTTATTCACCAGTTTGGCGAAGACTACAAAAACTACATGCAAAAAGTGCCAAGAATAAATTTCTTGATAGGTATCATACGTCTCATACGACGCAGAAAAATATAATGGAAATGACAGGTAGTAGAGTTCGGTACTTATCGAAAGTTGTGAATTTAACGGACGGACTTCAGACAACATCATATAACAGCGGCTATATGTTTCCTCGACCCTTCCACCCCAAACTACCACACCCCAAAATTCCTCTTTATTCCCACGGGATGACATAATCATATTCCAACAATCAAAAATAGCTCCATCAAGTATCACTTGTTATAATCGTCACAATTATATATTTTTAACAAAATATAGGAGATAAAAACAGATCATGAAAAAATGTTATTTTGCAGCATTTCTTTTATTTTTTATTTTCATCGGATATTCGCAAGAAAGTAAAAAAGATTATTCTGAGTCATTCAATCTTATAGAAGTTTGGCTGGAAGCACAAAAGGATTTTGAGCAACTTCCGGGTATTTCCGCTATTATTATTGATGATCAGGAAGTTCTTTGGACAGGTGCTTATGGTATGGCAAATGTAGGGAAAAATGTAGAAACAGAACCTTCAACATTATATAGTATTTGTTCGATCTCAAAATTATTCACATCGGTTGCTATCATGAAGTTGTATGATGAGGGGAAGCTCCGATTAGATGATGAAATAGGTGATTTGTTACCATGGTATGATCTTAAACAACAATATCCGCAAAGCGGCCCCATAACAATCAGGGGCATATTAACACATTCCTCAGGCTTACCGAGAGAAGCGAACTTTCCTTATTGGACAAGCCCCGATTTTCCCTTCCCATCCCGTGAACAGATAAAAGCTGAATTAAGCGAACAGCAAACATTATATCCATCCTCAACCTATTTTCAATATAGTAATCTTGGACTTTCATTATTGGGTGAAGTAATAGAAGAAGTATCAGGGGTCCCTTATGATAAATACATTTATGAGAATATTCTTGAACCTCTTGGCATGAACAATACATTAACGGAATTGCCGGAATCCAAATATGGGAATACACTGGCAGTTGGATATGGTGCGATTACAAGAGAAGGTAAACGTGAGAAAATCAAGATGTTCCAGGCTAAAGGAATTAAACCTGCGGCAGGTTATTCTTCAAATGTCTATGATTTGGGAAAACTTGCATCCTGGCAATTTCGCTTGATGCATTCTGCCGAAACAGAGATTTTGAAATCATCCACACTTAAAAATATGCATAATGTTCATTGGATAGATCCCGACTGGGAAACTACCTGGGGGTTAGGTTTTAATGTGTATAAAGGTTCGGATGGCGACAAATGGGTCGGTCATGGCGGATGTTGTCCCGGTTACAGAACTGCATTACGGCTTAATACAAAAAGTAAAAAAGCCTACTCTGTCATGATCAATGCCAATGGTACTACCCCGGACAAATATGTTAAAGGGATCCATCATATCTTATGTGAAGCGGAAGTCGCGCAAGAGGAGAGTACATCAAGTAACAAAGATTTTAAAGAATATTGTGGCTATTATACTGAACAACCATGGTATGCCGAAGTATATATC
>JAGLUM010000450.1 GCA_023134755.1 Fidelibacterota bacterium
CCAAGCCCTGTTTGTTCGCGTACAAAATCAAAAGCCCATTGAGCGCTATTTTTTACAGAATCAATCCCATATTCCTCAATTAATACATCACATATATCTTGGTATTCGCGGGTTAATTCGTTAAAAGAACCTGTTTGCCACTGCAATTTACTCAAATCTACATTATTGTCACCATGGGTGGTCCCCATGCTCATTCCGCCGGTTTCGTGATCTGCTGTAATGAGAATAAGAGTGTTTTTCTCGTGTTTACTATAAAATTCCAGCGCAACTTTGATAGCATCATCAAAAGCCAACGTTTCATGGATAGATGTCGCAGCGTCATTAGCATGGCAGGCCCAATCAATTTTCCCACTTTCTATCATTATGAAAAATCCGTCCGGACCGTCGAGCATTTTGATGGCTTTATCAACAATTTGAGATAAGGTAATAGCATCTTTGTCCATATCAATACTGTAGGGCATCGCATAATCTAAATTCACATCCGGATGCACAAAAAACACCCGTCCCGCACTGGGTTGAAGATAGTTAAAGGCCGTTGCATTATTGATATAAATAAATCCGTTGCGCTTGGCCAGGTCAATAATATTCTCTTTATCAATTCCCTTGGGGTCAGTATTTTGTTGAATATCCCCTCCGCCAAAGAAATCAAAATTGGAATTAGCCAACTGCTTTGCAATTTCGTAATAGCTACTTCGTTTCGGCTGATGGGCATAAAAACCCGCCGGTGTAGCGTGATCAATATCTACTGTTGATATAATTCCAACTTTCATACCGCGCTCTTTTGCAGTTTCAGCAATGGTTTTTAGCGGATAACGGTGCTCGGCGTCCATACTGATAGTGGTGAGTGTTGTTTTAAAACCGGTAGAAAGGGCTGTCACCGCTGCTCCTGAATCGGTAATATAACGATTCTTGCTATTGGTTGTAATAGAGCCTGTCGCGGGAGCCAAATTCATGGCCAAAGGAATAATTCCGGGTTTATTTTCCATTGCCGCCAAATAGCGCTCTGCAGCATTCATCTGTACGGCTCCCATACCATCGCCTATAAAAAAGAAAATATATTTTGCTTCCGGCCGTCCGCACCCAACAAGTATCAGCAACAAGATAATAAACGTGACGTATTTAATCCATCTCCGCATCATTAATATGATTCCTTATACAAAATATTCTGCGTTAAACATCCCCTTATTATAATTACATAAAATGGAAGTATCAAATAATTTTGACATCATTTCACTTGTGATAACATCCATTTTTTTACCTTGATGAAATACCCGTCCTTTTTTTATCATCATTACATGGGTAATTTGTGGAATAATTTCTTCAATATAGTGTGTAAGCATTATCAGAGTAGGTGCATCTTTTCTAGAAAATATATCTTGTAAATAACGTAAAAACTGATGTCTTGCAATAGGATCCAGCCCTGCACAGGGTTTATCTAAAATTATGATCTTACATTGGGACATTAGGGCACGGGCGGTCATAATCTGTTGTTTTTCTCCAGACGACAGCTGCCGCCACTGTTTATCTGCAAGGTGTTCACATTGATATTTTTTTAACAATGTCCCTGCTTTTCTTTTTTCATGTTCACTTTGGTTAAACCAATTATTCATCATTGTATATTTCCCGGAAAACAGCAATTCTATCACCTTGATAGAGGGCAGCACCTTATCGGAAATATGTGAACTGACAAATCCTATCTGCTTTTTTAGCTCGCGCCACTCAAAATTTCCGTAACGTTCCCCTAGTAAATAAACTTCTCCCTTACTGAGAGCTGTATAATCAGTCAGAATAGACAGCAGAGCAGTTTCCCCTGAATCGTTAGGTGCCAGAATACACCAGTTTTCTCCTTTTCTTACACACCAATTGATATCATTCAAGATTATACAATCTCGTTCTATATACAGGTGTGAAATGTGTATTATGTCGTTTTTTGCCATCAGGAAATTTAAATCAAATATATAATATTTCCATCAATTGTTTTTTAATTTTTATCACAACAATAAATATCATACATTTACAGTGTAATGGAGATTGTATGTTTGAGAGTTGGAATGACATCAAGGAACACCGCGAAGAAAAGGGAATTTCTCTTCAAGCATTAAGTGAAAAAATGCGCTTGCCTGTGGAAAGAATTATTTTTCTGGAAGCCGGTGATTTC
>JAGLUM010000451.1 GCA_023134755.1 Fidelibacterota bacterium
CGGGTTAGATCCTGTGATAAATATGCGCAGAAGGGGTATTCCGAAAATGCGCCGACATCATGAAGTTGGTAATCTGCCAGAAGTTTGATAAACTGAGATTTACCGCTTCCTACCGGTCCGATAATCCCGATACATTCCGACGCGCTAAGATCAATTTCCTGATCATTAAGCAATGTTTTTTCCGAACTGATGCGATAAGTAAAGGGAAGTATTTTCATATCTTATTCGCCTGCTCTGCTATATTTAGTATCATGTAATCGGTTCATTATTAATTTATTGTCTAAAACAATATCATATTTTTCATAGTGTTCCGAAAATTCCGCGGCAGACAGGCGGGCAATGATCTTTCCTTCTTTCATGATCCAAACCGTATCAAAAAAGCGGTATTCATCCGGAGTCTGGCTAACCACACATACGGTTTTACCGCGCGCCGCAAGCATATCCATACAGCGATAACATGCCTTTATAGTGGGATAATCCAAATGTGAAGTGGGTTCATCCATCAGGATGATGTCTGCCCCCGTTAAACAGGTCGCAGCAATCATCACCAACTGTATCTCCCCGAATGAAAGAGTCGGTATATCGTGCTGCAGCAGGGATTTTATACCCAGAATCTCCACGATCTCAGCGATCGCCGCCTCCGCTTCTTTGGTCGACTTCCCGGCATTCTTTTGCGGAAAAAACAACTCATCATGGACATTTTGCATAATAATCTGATGATAGGGATTCTGCAGGAGAATTCCACAGCGCTGTCCTTCATCGTCAATATGCCCTTCTGCCGGTTCTGAAAAACCGGCTATAATCTTTAATAAACTCGTTTTACCGCAGCCGGAATGTCCGAGTAATAAAATGCGTTCACCGGCTCGCAATTCCAGTAGCGAAATACCTAATACTTCGGGGAAATGTGTTAAATGTATATCGTAGAGTTTCATATTTCAAAATATACAGGAGAAATGGCAAATTTCATAGAAGATAGAGATAGTAGGGAACGGTTTTAAACCGTTCTGTACATGAATTCCATTAATTATTAGATATTCCAAGCGGATCTATATAAATTACACCATGATCACATCTTGGTTTACCCTGCAGAAATGTGCAGATCATTTTCATGAAGAATATCGGCATGCCGTGCTGGAACGTTGCATTACCTTTAAAAAGAATGAGTTATGGCTTATCTTTCGGGATAAAAAACCTCTGATCATTCATCTCGGTTCTCCGTTCCAGTATATGATTCAATCCAAATTTCCCTTATCATCCAAACGACAGAGTGTCCGTATTTTTCCGAGCCTGGAAGGTAAAATTATTGATTCGGTTTCAATGCTGCCAAACGACCGGATCATGCGCTTGCAGTTGAAAGATGGATCATCATTGTTTATTCTTTTTCTGTCTAATCGCGGTAATATTATTTATCAAAGCCCCGAACATCTTGAACAATTTAAGAAAAAAGGTGAAATAGACATCTCACTGCTCGCGGAAAATAGTGAGAAACACTACAATTCCTTGCAAGAGGATGTGCGTTTTAATCCCTACTGGAAAAAAAACATCGATAGCATATTTGGCAGCAGCGATTATCAAACGATCCTTGATATTATCGCATCTTCAAATGGCTGTGTTAAAGAGGACCGCTTTGTTCTTTGCAGCGATAATATCCCCTATTTGCCACAGCGCTTTTATGAGCAGTACCGGACTTTTGTGATCTCCCAACTTCAGGACCGGCAGTACCGCAGTGAATATGATGTTATTGAGCGTCGCATCACCACACAGTTAAACGATATTCAAAAAAAGTTACAGCAAACCCGGAACGATGAAAAATATATCCAAAACGCGGCGCGCTACAGCTATTTTGCCGATACGTTGGCTGCATGCCGGCATATACTTCCCCTACACAGTGAGTTTTTTGAAATTCCGGAGATGTACCGGAAAGAACCCTATCCATCGCGTATTTCTCTGAAAGTGGATATACCGGTATCGGATAATATCGACCGTTATTATAAAAAAGCGCGGGCATCCCACACGCGTATCGAAGAAAACAAAACACGCCATGAACAGTTATTAAATTTATTTGAAATATGGAACGCCTATTACGACAGTTTCCGTGAAATTACTGATTACCGGCAATTGACGGCATGGAAAAAAGACCATGCAGATATTTTAAAAATACGGGGCAGGTCATCCGCCGGGAATGCGAAACGCCGACCCTATCGTGAATATGTCACTCCAGATAACTGGCGTATCTGGATTGGAAAATCCGCCCGTGATAATGATGAATTGACCTTTAAACATGCGGCAAAAACGGATATTTGGCTGCATACACGCCACAGCACAGGTTCGCATGTTATCATTAAAAAAGACGGTAAAAAGGATGTTCCAAAACATATCATCGAATATGCAGCCGCCCTGGCTGCGCGCTATAGTGATGAAAAGCATGCCTCA
>JAGLUM010000452.1 GCA_023134755.1 Fidelibacterota bacterium
TTGCCTTTTTCATATTCTCAAAGGGTGATTGATCGGGTTTGTAGCGCATTTTTAGAATATAGCGTTGATCCGCCGGGCGGATATCCTTATTGATATACTTTAAAAAAGCTTTAAAGAACGAAACAGACTGTTTCAGCAGATCGCTTACATCATCTTCGGACTGAGATATGCGTTTGATAATTAAATCCGAGTGTTCAGGCAGCCAGCCCTTCCCTTTTCCGACAAAGCGACTTAGATTCACAAGGCTTCCCAAACGTATACGTCCGGGTGTGTACAGCTTGTGCAGGACCTTTTCGATGCGCCAGGGTGTTATTTCAACACCTAAATATTGATAGGCCGATTTGATCAGGTTATGCGCTTCATCGATAATACAAATGGGATGTTCGGGCAGGATCGCATTATCGGATGCGGCATCGCTGAGCAGAAGTGAGTGATTGACAATGATTACATCTGCATGGTAGGCAAGTTTACGGATCTTACCCAAATAGCAACCATGATTTTCGGCACATTTTTTTGTGGTGCAGTATCCGGGTTCACTCGCTAAGCGGGTCCATATATACGGAACACGTTTTGTCTGAAATCCGCTGTTTTCCTCAATATCCCCTGTTCGGGTCTCTCGCAGCCAAACCAACAGAGGAAGCAGATGAATACGGTCAAAAAGTGATACGGCATTGTCCAGGTTTTTCAACAGCCACTGCCATTTGGTTAAACAAATATAATTTTGCCGGCCTTTAAGCATAACTACCGTAAAATCCTTTTCCAAAAACTCATGAATAAAGGGAATATCCTTGAAAAAGAGCTGTTCCTGCAGGTTTTTTGTGTAGGATGAAACCACGATCGACATACCATCACGCCGATTTTTTTTCATCCAGTAAATGGCTGGAATGAGATATGCAAGGGACTTCCCTACCCCGGTTCCCGCTTCACCGATCAGGAATTCGCCTTCATTGAAAGTTTCAACAATATCTCCCGCGAACTGCATTTGTCCCAAACGCATTTCATATCCGGGAAGCGTCTGCGACAGAAGTCCTTTCATACCAAATATAGCATCTATGTCCTGACGGCTGATCTTTTTAAGAGGGAGATCGTTTTCGCTATCTGCCATTTTGGAAGAACGGTTTTTAAAATCGCCTAATTTATTATCCTGCATGGGATGATAGGGTTTGTTCTTTTCGTTTTGCGTTCTTCCGGTTTCAGTATAATAGGTGTGAATGTGCCGGTAAAGCGCGTAATTCGGAATATTTACAAGAGGCTCGCTGATAAACATAATATCATTATAGAGGGAAATATCATAGTACAGCATAATATCAAGAAGTTCAAAAAACAGCCAGCCGGTATTCCGTGTATCCACATCTGCCCGGTGTGCTCCTTCGGTTTCAAGATTGAAATAAGCAGAAAGTGTTTCAAGTTTTCTGTCCGGTAAATGATAGAGAAATATGCGTGCGAGATCCAGGGTATCGATGATGGGATTTCCCAGTGGTATTTTCAATTTTTCATTTAAAAAACCGACATCAAAGCGGGCATTATGTGCGATCAGAGGATAATCAGCAAAAAAATCTATGATCTCATCCATCCGTTCGGCAAAAGATGGCTCATGTTCTACCATACCATCGTTAATACGCGTTAATTCACTGATAAATTGCGAAATTGGTTTACCGGGATTACAAAAAAAGTTCAGTTCTTTATCTTGTTTTCCATTTATAAACTTGATCGCGGAAAATTGAATAACTTCCTCGGATTTTGGATCCAGTCCCGTCGTTTCGACATCGAACGCGATACAGGTTTCGAGGTGAAGGTGTTTTAGTATTTTGGGGTCAGTTATTGCCAAAAAAGCCCTTTCTTAAATTCCTGAAAATGCTCTTACAACATTTATGATAAATTCAGGTTTGTGTTTAAC
>JAGLUM010000453.1 GCA_023134755.1 Fidelibacterota bacterium
CGTATTTCGTGGCTCATATTAGCAAGAAATGCTGATTTCAGACGATCGGATTCTTTGGCTTTTTCAAGGGCCGCTTTTAAATCCTTGGTTGTTTTATTAAGATCATTTAAAATAACCAGAGTAGAAATTCTTTGCTTTTCACTTTTTTCAAATTGCTTTTCCAGCGCTATAGAATTTTTTTTAATTTTTTCTTCTATTTTTTTGCGTTCAGTAATGTTCCGGATAATGGCAAAGGTCGCCGGTTTGTTTTTGTAATCAATAATTTCATATTTAACGTCAACATCTATGATAGTTCCATCTTTTTTTAGCATAGTTGCTTCATACTGATAATTCACCGGCTTCCCAGCTTTCCGACTGTTCTCACGTTCATAGGTTTCCCGGACAGACTGTTTCGTAAAGACCTGATTAAAGGGTGTGTTTGTTAATTCATCGATAGTATATCCCAGCATTTCAGCAAAACGGGCATTAGTGAAAATGATTTGATTATTCTGGGTAATTTCAATACCGTCGTGGGCATTTTCAACGATCAAACGGTATTTTTCCTCGCTTTCCTTCAACGCTTCTTCTGCCTGCTTGCGTTCCGTGATATCCCGCCAGACCGTATGAAGGATTTGATTTTTCTCATCGGTAGAAATAGCGGTCAACAATACTTCTACAGAAAAAACTTCTCCGTCAAATTTCTTATGATCCCATTCGAAGCGGTGACTGCCATTTTCATAAGCTATTTTCATCATTTCGTTCGCTTTTGTAAATGACATTTTTCCATCCGGTTGCCTTTCCGGTGACAATTCTGAAGGATGCGTATTTAAAAATTCATTTTTGTTATTATAACGAAGCATGTTAATTGCGGCCTGATTACAATCTATAAATTTCCCATTATGAATAATTAAAATAGCATCTTTTGATTTTTCAAATAAATCTCTATATTTTTTTTCACTTTTCCGAAGTAATTTCTCTGCATTTGTACGTTCGGTGATGTCATGTGCAATCTCAATCACTCCAATCAGCTTTCCTGTGAAATCAAAGACAGGCTCACCGCTCTCATCCCATACTCTCCCATCCGGAGTGTGCATGATTTTATGTTCCGACTTTTTCGTTTGAAATGTCTTCAAGGCAGGACACCCGGCACACGGTTTTTCCGGGTCAGCCCACAAACTATAACATGTCTGCCCAAGCATCTCTGTTCGTGATTGGCCAACAGAATCTGCAGCAACCTTGTTTACCCAAAGTATTTCAAGTTTCTCGTTGACGAAGGCGATATTAGAAGAAATGCCGTCCAATATAGCCTGCTTCTGTGCCTCGTTTTCCCGCAGCGCCTCTTCCATCTGCTTGCGCTCGGTGATGTCCCGAGAATCAACAATTACACCTGAAACCTTATTATTCTCATCAAAATATGGGTAGTAGGAAACATCCATATATTTTTTCCCTGATCCGACGAAGTCAAACCAAGTTTCGTATCTCACGCTTTTACCGGCAAAACAGGTATCGATATTTTTTTTGATCACATCCTTAAACACTTTGCGGCCTAAAATTTCAGCAATGGAATGTCCTATAATTTCTTCCCGTTTTTTTTTATGAGCTTGAA
>JAGLUM010000454.1 GCA_023134755.1 Fidelibacterota bacterium
GCTGCCTCCGGATGATATTTTGCGCATTAGCTTTCAATCTCATCTTGCTGAAGAAATGGACGTAATTTTATTATATGCCAACGGCATGCCTTTTCCACTGTGGTACAACGGAAAACGCTATGTAGGTAATCTACCCTGCGCTTTGTTCTCCAATGTGGATTCCGTATATATTCAGGTTGCAGCCCGGGACAAAAGCGGAAAGGAATATTCCTATAATTTGTCTACTACCCTTAAAGTACGCCCGGCACACAGCTTTCCGCTAATTGAAACCGTGGAGGATTTTGTTCCGGCCAGCTATTCGCTGGGTAATGTACGTCTTGGTGGTCCCTATCTTAATGAATTTCCCAAAGGTGTCCGTTTTGTCACCAGCGGAAAATTCGGAGAGAATTACCGGGTTCAGCTGAGTCGGACAGATGTTGCCTATATCAATGAAAAATATGTCATAGAATGTGAACCCGGAATGCCAAAACCCTCCTATAATATTAGCAGCATTGGCATTAAACCTGATTCTACTACAGAAATAGTCAGTATTCCCTGGCCGGAGCCTGTGCCTTATGCCATTATTCCCGAACCCGATCAAAACCGTATCCGGATCACCCTCTACGGAGTACATTCCAACAGTACCTGGATCACGCAGCGGGAAGGACTGGAATTAATTGACCATGTTTCCTGGCAGCAGCGTGATGCTGAAACCTATGATATCTATGTGAATTTAGTGGATAATAATATTTGGGGATATGATCTGGAACAGCATGATCGCTATTTGCTATTTCGTATAAAATATCCGCCGATACGGAATAATATCCGCATTGCTGTCGAAGCCGGGCATGGCGGTGAATGGAATTGGGGAGCAGTGGGGCTTTCCGGATTAAAAGAGAAGGACGTCAACCTTGATACCGCTGAAAAAGTCCGTGATATGCTGATCAAGATGGGGTATGATGTTGTGGAAATTCGCCCGGAAGATACTGCTCCAACCCTTCGTGAACGCTGGTTATTAACCGATTCGCTGCAAGCAGACATTTTTGTATCCATTCATGCAAATGCCGGAGGCAATGGATATTTAAGCGTTGACGGAACGAGTACCTATTACCATAATCCTTTTTGGCGGGATTTCGCGGAAATCGGGTATGAAAAATTGCGCGAACTGCCGTTGGACGAATTTGGTATGGTCGGTTCATTTAATTACATGATGTGCCGTATGTCACAACGCCCTTCTATGTTGGTAGAACAGGCATTCATGAGCCACGCGGAAGATGAAGACAAGCTGGCAGATCCGGCATTTCGGACCAAAATAGCGCAAAAGATCGCCGAAGCGGTAAATGAGTATATAAATAATAAGTTGAGTCGATAAGATAAAGAATTGAATTTATGCAGGGAACGGTTTCAAACCGTTCCGTACTTAAAACCGTTTCGTGCATCGCCTTAAAATTACCATTCATTACGAAAGAATTCGCGTTCATTTTCTGATAAATCCATATTCCTGGACGCATTTTTATATAAGGATTGAAATTTTGTGGTTTCACCGGAATTTTTATAAATTGATCCCAATAAATAATAGATATCAAATGAAATTATATTACTCTGAATGGCGTTTTCAAGAACCGTTATAGCTGCTTTAGATTCCCCGTTTTGAAGTAAATAAAACGCATAGGTATACAGGTATTTCGGATTCTCCGGCTGCAACTCATATGCCTGCTTTGCCAGCTTTGTGGAACGAGCTGGTTCCGTATCGGAATAAAGCACCGCAAGATTATAGGCTACGACGGCATTGTTTTCAAGTTGAAAAGATGTTTCAAAGGCTTGAATTGCCGCATCAGCATATCCTAATTCAGCATACAGCAGACCTAAATTTAAATGCGGCAGCGGATGTGCGGGATTTTCAGAAGCGGCATGCCGGA
>JAGLUM010000455.1 GCA_023134755.1 Fidelibacterota bacterium
GGATTGAAAATTTTAAAAATGGAATTGCCGGATATAATAATACTCGATATTATGCTTCCCGATATGAATGGTTTTGAAGTATGTAGGGAAATTCGAAAAGAATATTCCGTACCGATTATCATGCTGACAGCCAGGGGCGAGGTTACAGATAGAATTGTCGGTCTGGAATTAGGAGCTGATGATTATCTGCCAAAGCCATTTGAACCGAGAGAACTTGTGGCACGCATTCAAACCATTTTACGAAGAGTGCAGGGAGATGTTAAAACGGAAATCAGAAAATTTGGCGAGTTAACGGTCGATTTCAGAAAGCATTCCGTTTTGCTTAACGACAAACATATTGAGTTAACCACAGCAGAGTCAGAAATATTGTTTCTCTTTATAAAAAACGCAGGAAAAGTTTTAAATCGTGATCAGATTTTGAATCAGATTCGTGGATTTGAATGGGAATCCTTCAACCGGTCGGTGGATGTTTTAATCAGCCGCTTACGTCATAAATTAAATGACGATCCAAATCACCCCAGATTTATTAAAACCATTTGGGGAACGGGATATATGTTTATCGGGGAAGAAATAGAAAATGTATAAAATTGTTGGGAAAATCAAAAGTTCTATTTTTACTAAACTTCTTTTAGTCATTATTATGACAGGCATAATAGTAATCGCTTTAATCGGCGGTTTTTTAAAATATTATACCCACAAAATGAAGCCACCATTTCAGAAAAATGCTATTTATTATACCAATTATATCATCCGTGAAATAGGAACACCGCCTGATACGATTAAAGCGCTGGAAATCAGTCAAGACTTATC
This sequence comes from Fidelibacterota bacterium, assembly GCA_023134755.1. Lineage (GTDB taxonomy): Bacteria > Fidelibacterota > Fidelibacteria > Fidelibacterales > Fidelibacteraceae > M50B103. The sequence continues at coordinate 811 of JAGLUM010000455.1, forward strand.
TCTGCAAATACGGTTTGAAAGTCCGGATTTTAAATGGACGACAAATGAAAAACTAATATCTTTTAAAAATTTTGACGAAAAAAACTCTTATGAAAATGAAAATATTAAAATTGATTTTGACGAGGGAGTTTATTACCTGACGCTGCAACAGGATATCGGGCGTTATCTTTTCGCCTTTGATTTCAGAGAAAGCGCAGCTTCAAGTGAACTGCTGTCTGTTTTTCTTATTTTCCTTCTTACGCTGGTATTTACAGCCGCCTATTTATTAATAAAAAGAATTTTGAAACAAATAAACTTGCTGAATGAGGGCGTTAAACAGGTAGCTGGCGGTAACTTGAAATATCAAGTAGCGGTAACAAACCCTGATGAACTGGGAAAATTATCAGAATCCTTCAACTCGATGACCAAGCGGATAGGTGAAATGATCCGCTCCAAAGAACGGCTTCTTTTGGACGTGAGCCACGAACTGCGCTCGCCGCTTACCAGAATAAAGGTTGCTTTGGAATTCGTTGAAGAAAGTCAAAGCAAAGAAAGCGTTAAGGAAGACATATCGGATGTGGAAAAAATGATTACGGAAATCCTTGAAACGGAAAGGCTAAACAGTGATCATGGCAAACTTATTCTAACAAAGACCAATGTTTTGGAATTAATCAAAGAAGTTTGCAGGGACTTACAAAATAAACATCCCGGGATAAAACCTGCTTCTGTGCCTGAAAGCGTCTTTCTAAATATTGACAGCGACCGTATAAAAACAGTGTTAAAAAATGTTCTTGAAAATTCCTTAAAGTATTCAAAACCCGAAAGCCTGCCCGTGGAAATTTCTATTAATGATAAAGAAAAATCCCTTGTGATTATCATAAAAGATAACGGCTTTGGGATTGCCGAGGAGGAACTTCCTTTTATTTTTGAGCCGTTTTACCGTGTGGATAAATCCCGTTCTAAAGAGACGGGTGGATATGGTTTAGGAATGAGCTTATGCAAGAAAATCATGGAAGCCCACGGCGGAAGTATTGAGATCAAAAGCGAATTGAATGCCGGAACGACGGTTTATTTGAAATTTACAAGATATATCAATTACGCTGCCCATTCATAGGATATCTTTTCCTCAATCTCTAATTCCCCCAAATTAATCGTAAAAAAACCAACATTATTTTTTGTTTCAATTTGTTACAATTTGGAAATAATTCATTTACATCTGTTTAATATATTCTTAGCGCTTGGTTATATATGTTAATCCGCTTCATTCTATATCATTAGGAATTAGGAATTTCTGATGTATAAATATTCATTAATAGTTATCATGTTTTTCTTTAGCGCCGTCATTCAAGCGCAAGATAAATACACAATCAGCGGATATGTGCGCGACGCTTCAACCGGCGAGGAGCTGATCGGCGCAAATGTGTATATTGAATCGCTTAAGACCGGCGGCAGCAGCAATTTGTACGGTTTTTATTCCGTATCAGTCCCTTTCGGCGCCTACACTGTAACCTACAGTTATATGGGATATGAAACCAAAAAGGTTCAAATCGATCTTAATAAGAATATCAGGGAAAATATTGAATTAACGCCAAAGGTTTTAACAAGCGAAACTATTGTAGTAACAGCAGAAGCTGCTGATAAAAATATTAAGTCGGTGGAAATGAGCGCCATAGAAATTAACCCCGCAAAAATTGGACCTATTCCGATACTGTTGGGCGAGCAGGATATTCTGAAAACCATCCAACTAATGCCGGGCGTACAATCGACCGGAGAAGGAAACAGCGGCTTTTATGTACGTGGCGGAGGCGCCGATCAAAACCTGGTCTTATTAGATGAAGCGCCGGTCTATAATGCTTCGCACCTGTTAGGATTTTTTTCGGTTTTTAATTCCGACGCTATTAAAGACGTTAAGCTATTTAAAGGCTCCGCACCCGCGGAATACGGTGGGCGGCTTTCTTCCGTGCTTGACATAAAAATGAAGGAAGGCAACTCGAAGGAATACACATTTATAGGCGGCATCGGTTTAATTTCTTCCCGCTTAACATTCCAGGGACCGATTGTAAAAGATAAAGGCTCCTTTATTATTTCAGGAAGAAGAACGTATGCAGATTTGTTCTTAAAACTTACCGAAGACTTAAAAGATATAGAATTATATTTCTATGATTTAAACATGAAAGCAAATTATCGCTTGGGAAGTAATGACCGTCTCTTTCTTTCCGGTTATTTTGGCAGAGACGTCTTTTACATGACAGGAACCCAAGGCTCCAATTGGGGTAATTCAACTTTTACATTAAGGTGGAATAAACTTTATAGTGATAAATTATTTTCAAACACTTCCCTGATTTACAGCAATTATGACTATGAAATAAAGGTAGGTGATGTTCATAGATATCCCGACGTCACCGCCGCTATTCGCAATTATAATTTAAAATCCGATTTTCAATATTTTGCCAATACACAAAACACTTTAAAATACGGACTTAATCTTATCCATTACACATTTATCCCGGGGGAAGTAGCAGCCAGTGAAGAAAACGCTGTTAACTATAAAAAAAT
>JAGLUM010000456.1 GCA_023134755.1 Fidelibacterota bacterium
GGAACCACTTCATAGTAGATAGTCCCATCCGTCCATGTACCGCCATTTAAGGTTCCACCGGCATTTTGGATCATGGCAAAAAACTGATCCTGTGGAATATTTTCAGATTCCTGAAATAACATATGCTCAAAAAGGTGAGCAAATCCTGTTTTTCCTGGTTTTTCCCTGTTAGAACCTACATGATATTGAATTGCTACCGCAGTGATCGGATCACTTTTATCAATATGTAAAATAACATCCAATCCGTTCTCTAATTCGTATTTTTCATATGCAATTGATAAATCGGCTGTATCACATCCGGTAAACAACAACATAATACTCAATACAGAGAGAAGTATCAGTTTCTTCATTTTTTCTCCTTCATTTAATTTTATAATTCTAATTTACTATTTCTATTCGCTTTTTCAAAAAATATATTTTTACAATTTATTCAGACAGATCAATATTTTTAAGAAACATCCATATACCGGTATCACCCATTTTTTTCACTCGAACCGCTTCCCATCCACCGGTATCAAAAGAGGTCCGTATAGAATATTCAAGAACAAAAATACCGGATGAGGCAAGATGATTTTTACAGCTTTCAAAAAATGCCGGAGACAGCGTTAAGTCATAGGGCGGATCGGCTATGATCACATCATAGAGCATCGTATCATGTTCTAAAAATCGTAATACATTGTTTTTAATACAACTCCATGTTTTTTCAGGTGCCTTTATAAGTGTTAAATTATCAGATATTAGCTGTATTGATTTTTGCTTATTGTCTATAAACGTTACATGGTCTGCATAACGGGAAAGTGCCTCAATTCCCAAGGCTCCGGTACCGGAAAATAAATCAATTACACGACGTCCTTCAAGAGATTGAAGGACGTTGAAAATGTATTCCTTTGCTTTGCCTGTCGTTGGACGTATGGAATGTTTCGGGTTTTTAATATACAGTCCCCCATAGCGTCCGCTAATAATTCTAGACATTATTTTCTTTCATAATATACCATGTTGAGTTCAAGCACATTAGACTGATTTTCAGGATGGTATTTTGATTCGATCTCTTGTACAACATAAGCTGCCGGAATAGTTTTTAATTCTTGAAATAACAACATCATAGAGGTACGGTTTCCGCTTACGGTCACATGAACATCATGCCGTAATATCTTATCATCAAGGGTTCGGGTATTTCTAATTTCCTGTGAGATATTTACATCAGCACTTTTGCTGACATTATCAAGATAATCATCAAACCATTCTATATCCAAATCCCAAATTTGTGTTGGTCTGTCCTCCAATTTAAAAGCAGGAAGATAGGTGGTCAGTTGTACCCGGGTCTGCTCATCAATCAGTTCCTGTTCACCCTCATAAACCGAAGTAAACATATCATTTTGCTCTATAACGTTTGCATAGGATTGGATCAGCATTGGATAACGTGACTTGACAGAAACACTTAATCGGTCCTCAGAAATTTGCAGGCGATCCAGAGTCATACCGCCGGGAATTTTTGACCATACGAATTCAGCCGCATCCATATTTCGTTTTGAAAGAGCCAGTTCATCTCGTATGGTATCATATATAGGAGGACTTTCTACTACCTTTTCTTCGACAGTTTCTTTGACTACTTCCTTTTCAATGATTTTCTCAATTTTTATTATACGCTGCTGAACAATATCCTCTTTGGGCTCTGCCGGCTCTTCTTTCCGGACTGGAATATCTGGTGTTTCCGTTACATAGGCGATATCCTTATCATTGCGGTGCAACCACCAGATCTGAATTTTATCTGTTCCTTTTCGCCATAATTGAACGGTATTATCCGCAAAATTAGCAAAGAAATTCTTGGTTCCACTTGGATTTGAAATAAATGCACCGACAACTAAAAACACTAAAAGGAGCAAAATAAACAACCAAATCCGCGATTTATGTGGACGTTGATATTCTTCCGAGGGCGGAGTGGGCTGTTGAAAATACAAGTCATCATTCCCGTTAGAGAATGTATCATCAAAACGAAGAATTTCTTCTTCTTTGTCCTGATGAGGGACTTTGCTCATTTGATCTTCTCGTAACAAATTAATCTTCATTTCCTTTCTCCTTATATCAATGCACCCAGAGCGGATGAAAAAACAGTATCATACTGCTTATCATACGCAACAGATGGTTTTAAATACGTCGTATTGACAACCATGGGGTTTATTATCTTTATTTTTTCATGTGCCTGTTTCAATGCGCATTTTTCATGTATATGGGTGCTGCTTCCGGTTAGGTATATTATGTGCCGTTGAAGAATGGTAGCATCGTTTGTTACAACTGCCTTGCACAAACCATCGGGAATTACACCGTTTTTGGCAAAAAATAACAAATGTTCATTTACATAAGTAAAGCGGGTATAACCTACAATAATATTATCAACAATATTGACTAATTCATATTCATCTTGTTTTAATTCAATGACAATATAATTAGTGCCGGTAACAGAACTTTTCACAATTTCTGTAGCATTGAAGATGTTCACACCCATTCCTACTAGCTTGCAGTGATTATCCCGGCAAGCAGACTGCAGCAATTCGTAGATCATTTTGGGATAGTAAATAGCTGTCAGAGAAGCTAGGTTTTTCTCTTTATACGATACCTTGACTTGACAGTCGCTTTGCTTAATAAAGTCATGACCGAATTTTAATTCGGTTAACCAGACATCTTTATCAATGACAGACTGGATGTCTTCTTTAAGTACCTGATCGTATAAGGAAATATAGATCAAGTCCGCGGGGAAAGAAAAATACAAATCTTCATCCTTAACAGATAATAAATCGATAATTTCTTTCAGCATTGCGCTGAGCATGTTTTTTGCATCTTTTTGATATAAAAAAGCTGTATTAAAAGAAAAATCCAACGAGAATAATCCTAATTGCTCGATGTTTTTCTTCCCCTTTTGCACCTCGCTCAAATATACAAAAACAGACTCATCGTGATGTAACGCGAGAGTTAACATATGTGGTTATTCCCAGGAAGCTTCCCCGTTCATAATAAAGCCATGCCCGGTATCTTTGAAAGTAAAAAAGAAATATCTTTTTTTAGAATAACCGCCTTTGGTAGGACTGTGAATGATAACGGTATCTTTATCTTTACCTTTAACGGTAATAAAATATGGTTCATTAGTTAAAGGGCAAATCATTAAAGAGTCAACTAAATTGAAATGCTTATATTTCATAACCCTTTCAATAATGGTATCCACCACAGTATCAATGATCGTGCCTTCCCAGAGGGTATCGGAATATTTATAACGGTCTTTTATTTCACCTAGAAATATTGTATCCCAGTCACCGGTCTCAAAATTTAATTCAACCGCGGTATAAACATCGATGAAACTAGTGTCCTTCGCGTGATAAGGCCGTGAAAAAACAGTATCATACTCGGTAAACCAGAATTGCGGAACGTTGATTTTTACATCTTCATCTTTATACTTGATATATTGTTCTCTAACATATTCACTATCGGCAAGTATAGAATCCCGCACAGCTGAAACAAACCATAAGACACCTTTTATATCGGCATCATAGTGTCCTGTCAATTTTTTATACATGCGTTGCGCATCCCACAGCTGTTCCATTTTCCACTCTGAACGCAATCTCATATTGTCTTCTTCTTTCCAGATATTACTGGGAATAAAAATTACCAGTAATAATATAACAAATAAAATAACTGCGATCCATTTAACAATAAATGACCATTTCTTGCTGTAATATTGCTCCTCTTGCACAATACCTCCTATATTCTTATAAGGTAATTAATAATTTTAATTTTTCCAGGGTTTTCTTACCAATACCGTTAACCTTTGTCAGTTCATTTAAGGTTTTAAACGGTCCGTTTTTATCCCGATATTCAATAATATCTTTTGATTTTTCGATTCCAAGATACGGCAGAGCTTCAATTTCCATTAAACCGGCAGTATTGATATTTACCGGTTCTGCGGGGATCTTACTCTCGACTTTACTCTCATCTTCACGTTGAAATGATTCTTCCATTTTAACATCCGATGATTTTATTGGTCGTTGTTTTTTTATAACCATTCGTACAATAAACCACACAGCACCTACCATGAGTATAAGTGCAATAATAACAATAATATTTCTTTCTTTTTTAGTAAACATAATTATCCCTGTTATTAGGGTGTAAACTTCTTAATTTTAATATTATTTTTCTTGGAATACAATTGATATAATTCTTTTATCAGTTTTTTTTCATCCCTGTCTACATGCGTAGGTGTTTTAATGTGAATCTGAATTAATTGATCCCCATATCGATGTCCGTGAAGAATCGGTAAACCTTTCCCACGCAGCCGGTATATTTTCCCATGCACAGTTCCGGAATTGATCTTAAAACTTACTTTTCCGCTGAGTGTAGGTACTTCAAGTTCATCACCAAATACGGCTTGTGGCCATGTAATTTCACAACTTATAATAATATCATTGCCGGACCGTGTATAAATGGGATGGTTTTCTTCTTTGAAGATGACAATTAAATCACCTTCTTCACCATTTCGCAGACCGGCATGACCTTCACCGTGAAGGGTCATATAATTACCGTCCTGTACACCTGACGGAACTTCAATACTGATGGTGGCTTCGCGTTTAATACGGCCATCGCCCTTACAGGTAAAACAGGGCTGTTCGATCACTACTCCCTGACCGTGACAATTATAACAGGGTTTGGTATTGATCATCTGTCCAAAAAAGGAATTTACCCGTTCACGAATTTCTCCTGTACCATGGCAAACCGAACATGTTTTTTTTCCGCTTCCACCTGCACCGTTACAGTCTGGACAATGCTCATAACGCTTTAATTTTATTTGTTTTTTAATACCTTTATATATTTCTTCAAGGTTTAAACGGAGATTTACGCGTAAATCAGCTCCACGATTGGAATTTCGCCGTTGTGTGCCACCGCCAAAAAAACTGCTAAAACCGCCACCGCCAAAGGCATCGCCAAAAATGTTTCCGAACTGAGAAAAGATATCGTCCATAGACATCCCATGTCCGCTAAATCCACCACCAAAGCCATTTTGATTCAGACCTTGACGACCAAACTGGTCATAACGTTGACGTTTTTGCGGATCAGACAGCACAGAATAAGCTTCCGCAGATTCTTTAAATTTTTCTTCTGCTTCTTTATTGTCGGGATTTTTATCGGGATGGTGTTTTACTGCAAGTTTGCGGTAAGCTTTTTTCAGTTCTTCATTCGTTGCGGTTTTACTCACACCTAATATGTCATAATAATCTCTAGCCATAATTCTCTTATCTATTCTAAAATATTAACAACTACCTTCGCGTGCCGAAGCACTTTCTTCTCGATCATGTAGCCTTTTTGAAATTCTTCAATAATGATATTATCTTTCTCATCTTTGATAGACCGTGTTAACATGGCATCATGTTTATCCGGATCAAATTCCTCTCCCAGCGATTCAAAGGGGACAACTTCATATTTTTCCAGATAGCTGAGAAGCTTAGTGCGGATCATGCTAAGCCCGTTATTCAATTCCTTATCCGTATGATGCTGTAAGGCACGATCAATATCATCTACCACAGGTAAAAGTTCGCTCAGTAAACTTTCTTTATATATCTCACGTGAACGCTGCTGATCTTTAATGATACGTTTTTTAAAATTTTCAAATTCTGCAGCAAGCAACAAATAGTTGCTCTGATATTCCTTATACTTAGCCTGCATATCTGCATGTTCCAAGATCAGTTTATCAATTTCTTTCCGGGTTAAGGCTGATTTTTCTGAGCCGGATGTTTTTTTAGCTTTTGGTACCACCTTTTTTTTATCTGGTTTTTTCCCGCCTGTCTTTTTTGATTTTGCGGGTTGTTTTGACGATGTTTTATCGTCTTTCATGTCCTGCTTCTTTTTTTCTTCACTCACGCAAATATCTCCTTTTTAACATATCTCCCCTTCCTGCCCCGCAAAGCTGACTATAATAAAAAATAATCATGAAACTTTCAAGCTTATATTGTGAAAAGAGCCGGGAATATATACCATAAAGCAGGTATTTGGATCATAATCGGAATTTATACAGGAAAAAACCGTTTTATATTGATACTTTTAATTGATTTACGTAATAATGATATCTCAAATGAATATCCATAAGGAGAGTCGCTAGCTCTTATCGCTTATTAAGATTTTCTCCGCATCCGCCCAAAGGGTTTCAAGGTCATAAAATCCCCGGGTTTTGGTATCAAACAAATGCACAACAACATCTATATAGTCCATAAGGATCCACTTAAGGTTTTCATATCCTTCTTTATGCCATACTTTTACTTTATACTGCGATAATTCATCTTCAATATAATCTGCCAGGGTTTTAAGATGGATATCGCTGTTTCCGCTGGCAATCACAAAATAATTGGTGAATCCTGCAATTTCCTTTACATCCATCACTACAACATTTTCAGCTTTTTTTTCAAGTGCAAGTTCAGATATCATAATTGCCAGGTCGTGGGAGGTGTCTTTATCTTTCGTTACAGTACGTTGAGTCATGTAGTTCCTTTATTCTTATCCTCGGTTATTTATCAATAAATGGTGTGAGTTGCTTATAATTTTTCCCGATTACAATAGTAACATTACAGGGATAATCGGGGGCTCGGTCATCCAGTACCGGATTATTGGCAATGTTCAGTTTTTGGGAAACAATTGTTGACATTTCATAATTATTGGCATGGAGATATACAATGGTTTTTTCGTAATTAAAATGATCGGCATTTGCAGTTTCGTAAACATCAAATCCTTCAGTTAAGAGGTATTCACGTAATTTATATCCGACACCACTAACGCCACAGCCGTTTAATACACGAACCACAATATCTACCTTATCACGGGTATTTTCAGCAGACATACGCAAATTTGGCATATCTTTCGGGATTTTGACTTCCGTAAATTCTCGAATTCGAGCAGGACGGTCCACCCAGGCAGAGTAACCAAAAAAGCCTATTATGACAATGAAAAGGATAATAACAACATTCATTATTATATTTAATTGCTTGGCTTCTATGGCATTATTCCTTCCCCTGTTGATAGTATGCTATGATATGGTGAATAATATCCGGGCATATACCGGTTGCTGTAATTATACCCGTACAGTAGCGGATAACGGGAAATACCAATGCTTAGACTGGAGTTTTCGCCTAATTTATAAACCATTTTGGCATCAAAATATATGTCGCCGGCCGGACTGTTGAGCCGTTCCAGTGCCGGGTTAGAGGCATAGGCCTGAAGCTGCCAGTAAAAATTGCCGTAAAAGGATAAACGTGAACTCAATGGCATATAAAATTGATTATGATATGTTAAATAGGATTCAGATCCCCACGCGGATGCACCCATGGACATTGATACCGAATGATTCATCTGAATTTTGGACCAGTCTAAAAATGCTGCTTGCGCACGGGCATCTGAGAGATCAAACCCAACGCCCTGATCGGAAAATTCGGATATTTCACCAATGTACTGTGCAGAAAGCGGTATAATACCCAGAACACAAATTAATAAGAAAGAAAAAATTCGTTTCATTGTAATACCTTTAATTTTTCTTCGACCTCTTTAAGCTGATCGACAGTATTTACGCCTTGAATTTCATCCGGGTTATCTGCAACCTGTAATGCGATCTTTTTATTGTCTTCCCGCATCATTGGAAGCACGTCTGTTAAATAATATTCTCCCTGAATGTTATTTGTTCCAATAAAACGTAAATAATGAAAAAGTAATTCAGATTTAAAAATATAGATCCCTGAATTTATTTCCTTTATCCTGCGTATTTTATCATTAGCATCTTTTTCTTCCACCGAATGTGAATAATTCCCTTCCGGGGTACGGATGATCCGACCGTATCCAAAGGGATCTTCAAATATCGCGCTAAGCACGGTAGCATCTGCCTGCTCTTCCTGATGGGTTTTGATAAGTTCTTTCAGTGTTTCCGCCCGGAGAAGTGGAATATCGCCGGCTACAACTAGTACATCACCATGAAAATCATGCAGTGCGGATTTGGCTATCATTACTGCGTGCCCGGTTCCCAGTTGTTCAGCCTGTACGGCAAAATCCACCTTGCGATCTGCGAGTTCAGCTTTCACTAGCTCCTTTTTGTGACCAATTACCAGTACGATCTTTGAACTGCCCGCTTTTTCTACCTGAGTTACAACCCGGGAAACCATGGTTTCACCTAAGACCTTGTGCAGGACTTTGGGTAAATCGGATTTCATACGAGTTCCTTTTCCGGCAGCTAAAATAATCGTGGCAAGAACAGATGACATTTATTCTCCCGTTTTCTCAATAACTGTATTTGTCTCATCTAAAACAATAATAATGGGTTTGTGTGTTTTGATCTCTTCGGGCTCCAAATCGGCATAACTCATAATGATAATTCTGTCATTGAGTTGGGCAAGACGCGCAGCAGCTCCGTTTAAACAAATATTTTTACTTCCGCGTTTACCCTTGATCACATAGGTTTCGAAGCGGATCCCGTTATTAATGTTTGCTACCTGAACTTGTTCGAATTCTCCAACATTAGCCATTTCCATTAAATCTTCGGGAATGGAAATACTCCCGGTATAATTCAGGTTTGCTTCCGTGACAACTGCTCTGTGAATCTTCGAATGTAAAAAAAGTCTTTTCATGTATTTCCTATTTGTTTTCCTACTGATATAATATGAAATAAAAGCTGTTAATTCAAGATTCAAGATGATTTTTCAATTAAAATATTATCTATAAGACGAACATTCCCGAAATGCGTCGCAAGAGCTATTAAGAGATCGTTATTAAAATCCGTCATGGGTTCTAGATCGGGATATGACCGGGCTTCGATATACTCCAGTTCCGCATGCGCTACAGCCTGAATATCCTTTATTGCCGCAGCAAGTACAGAGTGAATACTCTCTCCTTTTAGGATGCCCTCTTTTGCTCTGAATAGTACTTGTGATAAAATTACCGCGTTTTTTCGATCTTCCGGAGTCAAGCGTATATTGCGTGAACTCATAGCGAGTCCGTCAGGTTCGCGTACTATTGATGCAATGTGAATCATCACATCCATATTGAGATCGTCCACCATTTTTTGGATCACCGCAGCCTGTTGTGCGTCTTTTTGTCCAAATACCGCAACATGCGGCTTGACAATATTAAATAATTTTGTAACTACCGTGCTAACACCTCGAAAATGTCCCTCCCGGTTTGCGCCGCATAATACCTCAGTGATAGTTTCTACGTTAATCCATGTCAACTGTTTGTCTGGATACATCTCTTCTACTGAAGGATAAAATACAATATCGACTCCCCGTTTCTCTGCCAGAGATATATCCCTTTCTATATCTCCGGGGTAGTTGTTATAATCTTCGTTTGGAGCAAATTGAGCAGGATTGACAAAAATGGACAGCACTGTAATATCACTATATTTTTTTGCTTCATCAATTAACGACAGGTGACCTTCATGCAAGTATCCCATTGTGGGAATTAAGCCAATACGCCTGCCATTTAGCCGCAATGCTTTAGCACGTGCCTGCATTGCAGAAACTGTGCTTATTCGTTCCATTAAAAACTCTCTTCTTCGTTAGGAAAGCAACCAGTTTTTACGTCCGCCGCAAAAGCGCTGACCGATGTTTTTATCTCTGCGGCCAATTGCGCATATTGGCGAACAAATTTTGGTTTAAATTTTTCGTACATACCCAGCATATCCTGGGTCACAAGAATCTGTCCATCTGTATTTACACCTGCACCAATACCAATGGTGGGTATCCACAGATCTTTGCTAATACTTTTAGCAAGTATCGCAGGGATTTTCTCCAATACGATCGCAAAGACACCTGCCTCTTGAAGTGCGAGCGCGTCATTTTTCAATGTTTCTGCTTCTGCAGCACTTTTACCCTGAGTCATGAATCCACCAAATTGATTTACGCTCTGTGGTGTCAGCCCCAAGTGTCCCATGACTGGGATACCGGCTTCCACACAGGCCTTCACCTGCTTAAGAATACGTGCACCACCCTCCATTTTGACTGCTTCCGCACCCCCTTCTTTCATGAGACGGCCTGCGTTTCTCAATGCTTCTTCTGCATTTACCTGATAGCTCATAAAAGGCATATCTACTACGAGCAGTGCCTCCTCAACAGTGCGGCGAACTGATTTTGTGTGATATATCATGTCATCCATAGTGATCGGGATCGTGGTATCCTGTCCGCCAAAGATCATACCGGCACTGTCGCCAACCAATATTATATCAATGCCACTATTATCTAAAAATCCCGCAAAAAGGGCTTCATATGCTGTTAATGCGGAAATTTTCTCACCCTTCTTTTTCATAGATTGAATGGTTTTAATGGTTTTTTTCATTTCTTCTTCCTTCGGCCGCGTTTGATACAATGATCCCGCCGCCTATAACTTCATCGTTTTCGTAAAATACCGCGGACTGCCCCGGTGTTACGGCCTTTACCGGCTGTGAAAATAGAACATGGTAATTTCCGTTTTTTAGAGGTTCAATGCGACACATTATCCCTATATTGCGATATCGTATCTTGATCAAGGCATCTTTCATTTCATGTAATTCAGGAAAAGCGATCCAGTTTATCTCCGAAACTATACATCCTATGTCCTCCATTTCCATAGCTTTTCCGATAATCACCGTATTACTGTCCGGATGTATTTCTCGCACATAGACCGGTTCGCCCATCGCTAATCCGAGTCCTTTCCGTTGTCCGATAGTAAAACGGTAATAGCCATCATGCTGTCCGAGTATCTTTCCGTCTTTATCCGTAAAATTGCCTTTCTTGATCTCATTCAAGCGCTCCGGGAAATAGCTTTGTAAAAATTCCTTATAATCATTGTCGGGGATAAAACACACATCCTGACTCTCAGCTTGATTGGCCTGCGGCAGTTTGAGTCTTCCCGCGATGCTGCGGATCTCTGTTTTTGTGGTATCTCCCAGCGGAAATACCGTTCGAGAAAGTTGTTCCTGTGTTAGTTTCCATAAAAAATAGGATTGATCTTTTACTGTGTCCCTGCCTTTCAAAAGATGATAGCGACCGGCTCTCTTTTCAATCTTAGCATAATGCCCGGTGGCAATATGTTTAATACTGTGCTCATCGGCAATACGTAAAAGGGCGTTCCATTTGAGAAGATGGTTGCACTGTACACAAGGATTAGGTGTATTTCCGTTTAGATAAGCATCCGCAAAATAATTGACTACACAGGTATCAAACTGCTGTGTGTAATCCGCGATAATATGTTGAATACCAAAACGCTCACAAACGGCTTTCGCACGTTCAATTACATGATATTGTTTGCTGTGATCTTCGATAAAATGATCCGCCAGTTGCAATGTAACACCCAGAACCTCATAGCCCTGCTGTTGCAGCAGATAGACAGCTACCGTGCTGTCAACACCTCCGCTCATGCCCACGATGATGTTGCGTTTCTTCTTCATGCTGAAAAGTACTAAGAATAATTAGATAAGGTAAGGAAAATTTCTCAATCCAGTAGCTTTTTCATGAAAAACTCCGGAAATCAAACAGATCATATTAAAAGTTAGTGGTTAAACATTTCTTTGCTTTTAGCCATGATTTTTTCATGTAGGGAATTCCCGTTTGCATCCATGGTGACAATTGCAGGAAAATCCTTGACCTGAAGCACCCACATTGCTTCGGGAATACCGAAAGCATCAAGTTGATAAACAGTTTCAACGGATTGGACACTATTGGCATAGATGACCGCAGCGCCGCCGACAGCGCTGAGATACACAGCGCTGAAAGTCCGGAGGGCTTGAGCCGTCCGCTTCCCCATTCCACCTTTTCCAATCACACAACGAATACCATACTCGCGAATAACATCTGATTGATACCGTTCTTCCCGAATGGAAGTGGTCGGCCCGGCGGCGCGACACACCCATTGTTTGCCATCATATACCATGATTGGACCACAGTGATAGATGGCACCGTCTTTCAG
>JAGLUM010000457.1 GCA_023134755.1 Fidelibacterota bacterium
ATTCCCGGATATTACTTTCAGGAATTGCTGTATAATTTTGCAGGTGAAGACAGTGTCTTAGTGAACAGCCGTGAATATAATGGGGAGGACGGCGGTAATCAAAACAGACCTTACGGTATGGTCATCGATCCTGATGGCAAACAATGGATTGGATTTTATTCCGGATTCAGCAATGAATTTGTACGTGTTTCCGGTGATACATTGCAATTAACAGGAATACGTTGCTTTCTTCCTGATGGAAGCGAAGCAGCTTTTTCACCCATAGAATTTTTACTTTTTGAAGACGGATCCCGTGATACCCTCTACGAAGGAAGCACCTATAACGGCGCATGCAGGGGATTAAGTCTGAGCGAAGACGGAAATATTCTTTATACAGCAAGATCAACCCTGTACAAAATAGATTATCATGATGGCAGCGGAATAACCCGCTGGCATCCCGGCATGAACGATAAGCCTATACGAACTTTTGTGAAAGCTGCACACGATCCGGTAAGCGCTTATATTTATCTGGCACCTTATGCTTCTCAAGAAGAGGTGCACATATTGGATGAAAACTTGCAATATGTCGGCACAGCCGTTTCAAGTACGCCTACTCTACAGAATGCTATGATCGCGCGTACAAAATTGGATGGTGTTACACAGCTGTTTTCTGCAACACATTCAAACGGACAGGGTATCTTTGTATATGAATCGGAAAATCCCGGTACGGAACCCTTTGTTCTTGTTGATACCATTGGAAATTATTCAGAAGAGACCGATACAAACACCATTTATTATACTGCATGGCCCAGCTCCATTGACTGGCTTGAGCGCGATGAAGGTATTATTATTTTCGGGAATGATTATCGCGCAATAACAAGTGTAAGCAGCGGTACGCCACCGCCTTCATCGCATGCCTCCCGTTGGGTCATACTGGATGTCGATACGGATTCTATTATTGCCATGTTTGGCGCACCTTGGTATGAAAATATCACCGGTACTCCCCAAGCAAAAGATGTCACGGCAAGTGTGCCTGAAGAATATCTTGAAAATCATGTAATGAGTATGAGGCCGGGCGGGGCTACAACAATTATTAATGGTGACCACTATAGTTTCGTTTTAACCGATTGGGCATTAAATTGTGTTCAGTTGGCCTCATTTTCGACAGCAGTACCCGAAAGCCGCTATATTCCGTTT
>JAGLUM010000458.1 GCA_023134755.1 Fidelibacterota bacterium
ATCCAAATGTTTTTCCATAAATCGGGGTGGGTATATTCCACACCATCATCCACCACCGCGATCACAATATTGCGATCTCCAGGAATTTCACCGGCATTCAGGTCCCACAGTTTCCATGTTTCCCTTGCTTGAATTTTTGTTAAATACCACTGACTGCTTATATACGGGTCATTCGGTATGGCATATTTTCTCATTATCGGTTCCCGTTCCGCGCCCGCAATGGCCGTAGTAGTGGCTGTCAGCTCCGAAAGTAGGGCAAGTGGAGCATTGCTATCCTGTTTTAAGATTAAGCGGTAAATACGGTTTAAATATACATCACCGTCATGATCATTCGGACGGGCATTGGGGAGCCAGGGCTCAATTTTGCTAACTTGATTTTTACTAATAAAAGCATTTAATGCCGGGTAGGGTGTGTTAAGGCTTTCATATTGTTCTTGTGTCAGCGGTGTTTCATCTTTCTGCAGGGAAAATAAAAACTGATTGTCATAATAGGCAAATTCAGCAGCATATGTCATTGTAGCTATGAGGGTAAAAATAATAATGGATAATTTTTTCATATATAACCTAATTTTTTTCTATCGTAAATGATATGATTTTCCTCATAATAAAACAAGGCAAAATTCTGTGAAAAACACGCTTGAATATATTCTTTCCTAAGAACAAAAACCCTCCCGAAAACGGGAGGGTTTTATTTACATGATATCACTAATGGTTGTTTTTATTTAACCAGTGACATCTTCTTTATTGAGGTAAAATCACCTGAGGTCATGCGATAGAAATACACACCGCTTGACAATGCCGAAGCATCAAATCTCAGATCATATGAACCGGCTTGCATTTCTGAATTAACCAATGTCCGCACATGGCGACCGGTTATATCAAAAATTTCAAGTGTCGTTGTACCGGATTCTTTCAATTCAAAGTGAATTGTAGTTACCGGATTGAACGGGTTCGGATAATTTTGTGCCAGCGCATATGTTGCCGGAACAATTTCTTCCGTTGCATCTAAGCTAATATCGATATCAAAATATCCGCGGATCATTGGGTTACCACGTTTGAGCGGGACAATTGAGCCCCATCCGCCACCCGGTACCTGAACAGTAGTTAACCCTGAAACGGATCCCATGTCCATACCAAGCCATGCGGGATAAGCACCCGGAGTTGCGCCTTTCACACCAATCCATATACTGCCTTCTTCGAGAACAATACCGCTTCCGGTACTGGTTAAAGGATCAACAAATGTAAAGGTATTCCAGCCGGTAATACAGGTAACGGGAGGTTCGATTAATAACCAACTGTCACTGGGCATACCGCCATCATCTTCGTATACTTTGATCTTATAGACATCACCACCCCATGCGCCAAAGAAACGAAGTGCTTCTAATTTTGCGGGATAGGTTGACGGAGTAATTTTTACCACAACTATAGTGTCCATACCCAGTTCTAAGTAATCATCAATACCACCGTCGTCATGAGCAATCTCTTCAACATCTGAAGGTGTAACAAAAATCGATGAACCAACACTGAGTTGTCCTTCAAAGTCATCTTGTATAGTCACAACATAGTATTCATATTCAACCAGCGGATCTGCAGTATCATCTATAACCGTGTTTGCCGAAACATTGCTTGCAACAAGCGCCAGGGTTGTTTCAGTATTTACGCGACGATAGACATTGTATTCCAGTCCACTGTAAGTAACTTCGCCATAACCGCTAGCACCTATTGGTGTCATATAACCGGCACTATAAAATCCAACACCGGGTTTATAAAGCTTCAATCCTGAACCGGATTCCATATAGAATGTCGGGTAAAATGGTGAAGATTCCCAGAAAACGAGTACCCGAAAGGTTCCATTCCATGAAACATCCTCAGAGCTTATATCCAAGCTGACAATAGTATGAACAGTATCCGGAACAAAATTATCAGTCCAGTGCAATAGATTGACAATTGAATCAAGGCCAAATATTGCGACACTGATACTATCTTCGTATGGATTTATATTATATATTGCATAATCCAGGCTGGTAAAGGTAATATCTTTTCCATTGGTAGAATATTCCATTCCAACGCCAAAACCCGTAGTTGAATCATTACCAAAGAAGGTGTAGCCTGGGCCATAGTAAATACTACCGTCCACAGGATCTGGAGTCATTGCCATAAATGATTTAGGCAACTGATAGGTGCCGTTCATATCATCCCAGGTAATAACGACATTGTCTTCTGCGTTCATTGCAGTAGCTACACTGGTTGGTACGGGAAGATCGGGTTGTGTGTAAACCACAAAATCATCAACCATTAAACCGCCACCGGCAGGGGCATCGTCATCACTGTGGAAGTAAAAACGGAATTTTACCGTATTGCCGGCTAGAGCTGTTAAATCACATGACGTACCGTAGGCATACTGGAAGTCATACCAAGTGGTAATATTATGGGAGTATACATAATTCGGAAGAGCCGGATTTCCTGTCGGATTTGAAATGGCATTCCATGATGCACCATCATCAGGTGATACTTCTAAACGCCAATAATCAACATTCGGGAAATCACCGGTCTCATCAATAAAGTCTGCTAAAAATTCAAAGTTACAGTAAATCAAGGTTGCGGGTTCATCCGGTAAAATAATTGACGGAGATACAAAATAGTCCTCCAATAAGGGCGCATAGGTTGTATCGCCAACAATATAGTTTCTTGCGACATGTGTCACTGAAGGAAGAGAGTCGGTTCTGTTTTCAACAGTCCAGAACGCACCGCTTGCTGCGTTTACCGCATAGGAAACCAATCCATCTGTAGCAGCACCATTGTATGTGGCATTTCCAGCTACATCAATACTGTCAATCATCATACCTAAAAGAGCAGCATTATCTGTTACATCGTAACTAGCGTCAGATGAAAAGACAAAACGGACCTTTACGGTATCATCTAAGTATTCGATCAAGTTAACTTCAACATCACCTGACTGCATACCACCCCAACCGGGAATTCCGGGACCCATATTGAAAACATATCCAAATGAGTATAGGCTGGTACAGTTGTAAGGAACACCTGTGGGTGTTAGGGTTGTCCATGTTTCACCATCATCATTGGTGATTTGAACATGTCCACCGTCCCAACCATCATATCCTGTCGGTTCTCCACCGGGACCTTCGGAATGCAGTTCCATATAAAATGATAGAATGCTATCAGCACCTGCTAATATAACTTCGGGTGTTTCCAGGGCGACATACCAGCTACTTAAATAACCGTCAGAGGCATAATCCCCGCACCACCAGAGTGAATCGCCGGTAGTCCAATCATCTAAATGCCATGCACCCAAAGGATCTGGTGCAGTACCATCAAATTGTACCCATCCTGGGGCACCGCTTTCAAAGTCCTCAAAATAAACTAGGGTAACTACATTGGTATCAACAGCGATTGCCGGAGCATATGCGTTATTGGTATCAAATGTTCGTTTGTGGTTCTCCTCAATCTGAAGCGGTGCAACCTGAATTTCAGCCTGTATCAGCTTAGGTTGGGGATTTCCTGCGTTTACCTTAAGATCACTTTGAGGTGCTACTGCTGCAAATAGTGCAACACTAGCAATCAATAACAAAGCAACTACACGTTTCATGTGTGCTCTCCTTTCTTAAGTTTTACATTTATATTCCTACTTGAATACTTATCTGATTAACAAAACCGAGTTTCCCATAATTTACAATGGCATAATCGATATTCAAAGGCATACTGTTAAGATCCAGGTTTAATCCGATACCGGCAGAAAAGCTTATTTCATCATAGTTTATATGATATCCCGCACGCAGAGCAAGCATTTCCTGGAAAGCATATTCCACTCCGGTATTAAACCGTAAGAAATGGTCCATCGGATCGTTCGCGTCAAATGACACGGTAATACGGTGATTTGGATTCATCATAATTTCACTTTTCGGTCCCATGATATCACACATTATTCCCATTCTAAAAACAAGTGGTAGTGACCATTCTAATGTGTTAAGACGTGCTTCTGTCTCGGGATTTCCATCATAAGTTTCATCGGTATCAACATCGATATTTAAATCAGGACCATCAAATTTAAATTTTGAACTGAAGTTGGTGATGGCCATTCCCAGCTTAATACCTTTTATACCGGTATCAAATTGCGAGCCGATATCAAATCCAAAGGTGCTTGCTGACTCACGCCAAATGGTTTCATTAACATATTTGACAGTAGCACCGACACTCAGACGATCGGTAAGAGCGCGCGCATACGAAAGTCCAATCGCTATATCACTTACAGTAAAGAACTCTCCGGACCCTTCCGGAAATTCCAGTGTGGTTACTTCCATTTCACCTGAATTGAGGTAAATAATGTGTACACCAAAATAATCGGATCGCCCTATCTGCATACCATATGCAATATATCCGTGCTGAATACCGGCATACAGGGAAGTATAAGTTCCATAAAAAGTGGGCTGCTTAATATAAGATAATCCCGCAGGATTCCAAAAGAGGGCGGACATATCATCCACTCCGGCTACATAGGCTCCGCCTAATGCGACAGCTTGAGCGCCAACTTCCATTTTTAAAAACTGGCAGGCGCGCGTTGCCACCTTAGAAATATCTTCTGGAATTTCAATTCCCTGGGCAAATGCTGTGCCCGCAAAAAGTAAAATCAAACATATTATTAATGAATGCTTCAATATATTCATCTGCGCTTTCCTTATCGTATAATGGCAAATTTGCCAATATGTTTTTGGCCATTCGGGAGCTCTACTGTAAAGACATACAGACCCGGTGCGACTTCCTGGCGATTAATTGTTGTTAAATTCCATGCTTCCGAATCATCATACTGGTTATCATGGATAACCGTATTGACATATTCCCCAGTCAACGTAAAGATGGTAATAGTACATTCTGAAGGCAGATTCGTAAACAACAATTTTTTGCTATATTGGCTCTGCTCCCAGGCAACTGATACTAAATAAGGATTCGGGACTACTTTTATGGCATTTAAATCATCTTTTGTTAATTCTATTTCTTCTGTAAAATCAGCTGCCGTAAAGGTAAATTCATCACCATCATGCAGTGGTTTATTTGTATAAAAGTAAAGGGTGTCGCCTGGAGTAAAGTGATAACCTTTAGGTGAAAGCAAAAGTGTATCCCATTCAAATTCAAAAGCCCATGTGGGTACTGTGCTGCCCGGCGGGCGCCCCGGAACATCGGTTTCAAAAAAGGCAATATCATCTAGAAAGTTTAGGGTGTCGTCGCGACTGATATTTTCCTCCATAACCAATATGGGGACACGCTCACCAGTTGCAAGCTTAATGGCTTTAAACGGGACCGGAAGCGTAGTGACCGGGCTATTCCATAAAACAGTATCTAACACCTCATCTTCAGCGCCGAATATAATCGCATAATCTACTGCCGGAGGATAGCGCAAGGTTGATCGCGGTGAAGTGGTAATATACTTTTGATCAGATGCCCAAATAATTTCTTTGACGCTTGCATATTCAATATTGTCAAATACAACCTGCAGACCGTCAAATATCGGACGAAAAGTGGTGGATACATTGGGATCCAAATCATTATTTGTATGATTGTGGACTAGTGTATCACCATCCGTTATATCAATAACGGTGTATTTCGGATATTTAATATAAGGACCATAGGTTGAAAATGCGGAGCCGGCCTGAATGGTGATTTTATATTCATGATCACTTACTTTTGCGGGATCTGCGATTCGGATCAGTGTTTCGGTATTACCAATCGTACTATCACCGGGAATCAAATCAATTTTTCCTTTCAGGTTCAGTGGGGTACGACTGGGTGTAATTTTTGTAAATTGCGGAGATAAGGGTGTGGTGCCTTTGGGGTTCTCAAGACTTGCCAAAGAATAGGCTGACCATTGTTCGCTTACGTTTGTATTTGACCAAGTTGTATCATAGCAGATAACTTCATAGGTTAAACCCGAAGAATCATCTACGACTTCTTCTGAATATATCTCAATGCTGTAGCCTGGTTCTATTCCAATATCATAGGCTGTTACCGAATAAGTATATTCTTTACCAATCTGCACATCCTCATCAATATATTCGTGTTGGAGGCCATTATTCGTCCCGAGATTTATCCAAGGTGCCATCGGATCCGGACCGGAGACTTCCCGCCCGTACCGCGTCTTATCTTCATCAAAGGTCAAGTCATATTGTGCTAACGGTTCAAATCCTGCCTCCGTTTGGTTAATATCATAAATCGGGTCACCCCATGTTTGGCCGCCGTTGGTAGATTTATATAGACGGTATCCTTCAAAATCAGCATAACCGGTCACAATATCAACTGAACTTTCCGCAGCATCATCCCAAACAATACGCACTGAAGCCTGTTCGGTTTCAGGGTCCCATTCACTGACAGCCGATACTATTGGTGCCTGCGGTGCTGAAAATCCTTGATAGCGCAAATCATACATAATTTGCGCCATGTTTGCATTCCGGTTTAAATCCGGAATATCTTCACCCATAATAATGGCAAATGAGAACATCGCTGTATCTCCCACAGCAAAGGAAAATGGACCGGATGACATCATACAAACACAATCCAATCCTTCCGGAAATACCGTTGCAAGACCTTCCATGCTGTCAAAATGCGGATTTAACTTACCGCTGTTATCCGGGTGGAAAAACCAGACATCTTCTTTTTCTGTCAGATTTGTGGTATCACCAGCCATCAACTGATACATTATTTCTTCTTTTTTAGGAGATTCAGGCTGTGAACCATCCCCAATAAACGGACCACCGGATCCTTCTTTATCGACAACACCAGGACGGTTGTACCAGTCGAACCAGTGCCAATCCGTTAATCCCAGATATTCTCCCGGAGGGATATAATCAGTTTCATTGATCCAAACAGTATCACTCGCCTGCGGTGTATCTAATAATTTGACTGCGGCATAGGCATCGACATCATAGGCACCACCGCACTCTTTCTGATCAAGATCATAAATATAGGCGTAATCATAGGTGTTGTTATATCCCATCATATCGCCGTCATTTGTGCTACAGGGGCGGTTCCCACCGTAATAATAGGCGCTGAACATATCAGCATCAAAATAAAAGCCGAAATAAACATTTTTATAATCGTAGCCAAGGTCACCGTTTAACCCATACTTATCGCTTTCATTTACGACTTTCATGGTAACAAATATGATATCTTCTGCATACGTACGACCATAGGAGTGTACCGTAGCATACACACGGGTGCCTGTCGGATATCCGGTAAAGGAAGAAACTGGTTCACGGTCTGCATACGCATCGTCAAATTCAAGATAGATATCAACATCGGATGTAAAACGTCCTTCGACTTCCTGAAGATATGTTGGTGATGACGGGTCGGTATCTGTTGCATACCATCCAGGCCAAAAGCGTTCGTCATCGCCTTGTTCATTAACACGTTCCGGCCATGATTCCGGTGCAATGGAGGTCGCCAGAAGCGGCCAGGTATCATCTTCATCTGTCCAGACTCCACCGGTATAATCACCGGCTGTAATATCGCCTGAATATGTGGTTCCTTTGGAGCCTAATACTACATCCCAGTCCGTATTAATTTGATTGCTCGTTCGGTCCAGCCAGGATTCAGATACCGTTGCTCCCCAGTAAATAGTGTCATTGGGGTTGGCTGGGTGCGACCGCATTGCCCATGAATAAGCATTTCCATC
>JAGLUM010000459.1 GCA_023134755.1 Fidelibacterota bacterium
CGAAACAGCTGGATCTATTACGGGAATGGAAAAAATCACCCTTTACCTGGGGTGAACGATTTAATGACCGGGAGGCATAAATGAGTTATCTAAATTTTTTACGTGAAACAGCCGAAAAAGCCGGAAATGTGGTATGTATGGGATTGGACCCCATAATGGATTATATACCCGCCCGACTTGGATACCGTATCGACGAAATTATCCCCAATTTTTTTGAAGAACTGTTCGATGAAATGAGCAACCGCTATCTAAAACCGGCTGCCTTTAAACCCAATCAGGGATATTTCATTCGACATGATGCGCCTCTGCAGGGCGATTTTAGCGGATCGCTGGCGCTTTCCAAAACCATCAAACTCTGCCGGGAATATTTTCCCCGCACTCCTGTGATTCTGGATTTTAAACGTGGCGATATTGCCGCCTCTTCTGCCAATTATGCCAAAGAGGGTTTCGAACGCTGGGTCGCTGATGCCGTTACTATTTTCCCCTACATGGGCAGTGATTCCGTGATTCCCTTTTTGGAATATAGCGTAAAAGGACTGGGAACCTATATTTTGAACCGCACATCCAATATCGGAGGCAAAGATTTTCAGAATGAAATTTTGCAGGATGGTTCCACCCTCTATGAAGCAGTAGGTAAAAAAATTATCGAATGGGCAAAAAAATATCCGGGTACCGGAGCTGTCGTAGGTGCGACCTCAATGAAGGAACTTAAAGCTCTTGCCACGCTTTATGCCAAGCACGATATTTCGCTTCTTATCCCTGGTGTGGGATCGCAAGGCGGATCTGCCGAACAGGTAATGAGTACCCTGAAAAAAGCAAAATACGATCTCCGGATCGTGCGCATTAATTCATCCAGCGGTATCAGCCATCCCTGGAAGAAATCCCGGCATATACCTGAAAACTGGGCATCCGTTTCCGCGGATGCACTGGAAGCCTTGATTGATGAGTGTAAGATCGGCTAACTATTAATAAAATAAGATCATAATAAAGAGACAGGCTGGCAGCCTGTCTCTTTTGATAATAGTTGCTAATCTAGACTAGTGTCATCCTGAAACAAGTTCAGGATGATCATGGATGTAAATTTCGCAGTTTCTGTGATGAATTATGACATCCTGTACGCAATTATCCGCGTTAGCGCCCATTTATAAAATAAAATTAATTATTGACTACTTCTTTTCCAAAAGGAGCCAGCGAGATCACGGCCATCTTGAAATGTTGTTTTGCAAAGGGTATCCCAATAATTGTAATTGCCAACAGAACGCCAAAGAAAACATGCGTTAGGGAAATCCAAATGCCGCCGATGAAGAACCAGATAATATTCATAATAAGAGAAAGGAATCCGCTGCGGGAAGGAATTTCTTTTACCGTTTTATTAAAGGGCATCAGGGAAAACATCGCCAATTTAAGAGTTTGAATTCCAAAGGGAATGCCAACGATCGTAACCATCAACGCAATACTTGCTACCAAATATTCGATTGCGGTGACAAATCCACCAAATATCAACCAGATCAGATTGCCTAATAATTTCATCTTGTTCTCCTAGGTTAATGAAAGAATTAAAAGAAAATATAATCATAAAAAGG
>JAGLUM010000046.1 GCA_023134755.1 Fidelibacterota bacterium
ACTTTATGATCCACTCTTACGTAGCGCGCTGTGGCCGCTACGCCGCGCCATGAAGGGGAAAATGCAGGCCAATAAAGAAATGAACGTCCTGGATATGTGCTGTGGCACCGGGAATCAATTAATATATCTTGCGCAAAATGGATTTACAAAGCTTCACGGTTTGGACTTATCGGAAGACATGCTTGCCATCGGTAAAAAAACAAATCACTCCATTCGTTTTTATCTTGAGGACGCGGCAAATACCTCGTTTGCTGACGCATCCTTTGATTTTATCATGATCAGTCTGGCTCTTCACGAAAAAGATTACATGACCCAAAAAAATGTTTTGATGGAAATCGCGCGCTTGATCCGACCTGATGGATATGTTTTTATCGCGGATTTCCTCTTTGATCAGAAAACCAGTTTGTGGAGTAAAACGGTTATTTCGTTGATAGAAAAAATATCCGGCGGAGAACATTACCAAAATTTCAAGAACTATATCCGCCGTGGCGGGATCCCGCATGTTGTCCCCAAAGATGTATTTACCTTTATAGAACTTGATCGTGTGTTGCTAAAAGGTTTGGGGATATGGACCTTTCAGAAAACAGCCGTAAATTAAAATTGTAAGGAACAAGCATCCGTCTACGCCGATGCTTCGGAGCAGGATAACATTATTTTTTGTTTCACGTCTTATGTCTTCTGACTTCTGCTTACTGCCTACTGCTTACTTTTCATTCTTCTCCCAAATCCAGATGTTCAAGGAGTTTTTCAACCTTCTCCCAATCGGCTATCTGCACCCACAATTCAATCTCGGCATAGGCACTCATGGGAACACGGTAGTTAACCGTGTTGGAACGATTATCAGAGCGGAAAGGGATCTTTGCTTCATTTAATATCTTACTTACTCTATCAAAATCGTACTTGTTGTAGTAAGTCTTGTAGAGAATAAATGTTTCATGCGTCATGATCCACCACCTTATATTGGTAAATAATACTTTCACTGGGGTAATCCTCGTTCACGCTCATGATTTTCCAATACCATGTTGTTCCGGTTTCCATGTTTGTCAGAACGATCGCATGTTCGCGTTTTGAGAACTGCGGTTCTATCTCTACCTGATAGCAGGCAGTGTTAAAGATTGACATGAATACTATAAATATAAGAATCACATGCTTGCGTTTTAGGATTACAAAAACAACAGAAAAGAAGGGAATGACAATCACCGACCAGTTCGTTGATGCTTGTTGAACTTCCGCCGGGGCTTCATAGATAATCTCTTCGTAGTCCCGGAAATCCGCATACGCGGAGTAGCGCAGGATATAATCTTCCGTTTCGCCGGTCCATACAATACGAACATCACCGGATGAAACTTCTTCACCGTCACTTGGAGCGATCAATTTGATCTTGCTAAAGTAATCCGGGCAAGCCAAATAATGATTTCCTTTCGCCAGTTCATCAAAGAGATTGATGGTCAGCACTTCATGAAAGTTGCGCATACTGTAAAGTTGAATATCTCCACTTTTTAGATCATGCAGGGTCGTGAGGCTGGTTTGACCGGTTCCGTCCGCGTGGGTGGCATCGGCAATATCACGGAACAGATTGAAAGATACCTCTGCACTGTCGGATAGCATGGCCTCTGCGACCTGATAGCGGTAGCAATCATACCAGCGAGCGTTGCTTGTATCGCAGAGATAGAAGTTGGTCATGACCTGAAAATCTTGCGTGTTTCTGATAAATACGACATCATCATTGCCATATTCAATTGCAACACAGTTTCCAAACTTATCTGCAAGCAATGTGTGGCCATTCCAGTGGGGTTCCCAGTATTGAGTAAATACCTGTATTGCTTCATCTACTGTGGCGCATTCCCGCATTACCTTTTCAACCAACTCGTAATCGCTTTCGGGTTTGTTATAGGTATTTACAATATCTGTTCTCGGGGCTAAACTCGCTCCAGCGTACCAGAGTCCCTGATCGTTCATTCCGCTGGTGTTGGTAAAACCCCAACTGCCTTCGATACCAAAATACATCCTGCCGTAGACCCCTTCGGATGCCGGCAAGAAAAGCATGCGCGTGGCAGGATTGGACCAGTCCATATTTTTCGCGCACAGAATGCGATCGTTCCGGTTTGCCCAGAACAGAGTGCAGGCGAACAGACCTTCGCAGGCTAAAAGGATCGTTATTATAATGATTATCTTTTTCATTTTACTTGTCTCTAAAATAAAAGCTCATTCCGAGGGAAATGCTTTGGTGATATTTGCCTGGTTCAATCAGATCAAAATTGATGAAACTTTGATCATAGCGTGCTTCAAGTGCGACCTTGCTGTAACGTAAACCCAGTCCGGCATGCACACCGGCATCAAACATTCGAACACCTTCGATCTCACTAACAAGATTAATGGCAAGCACCTTAAATTTTGCACTTAATCCGCCTAGCACATATATATTCCAGGTTTCGTTCTTGAAAAATTCTTTACGAACCGATACGGGTAATTCAAGATAAATGAAAAGGTTCGACAAGCGCGTATCTCCCATAGAGCTGAGCTGGAATCCTTTTGTGCTCAAGAAAAGTTCGACTTGCATATCAAAAACCGGAAACGCCTGAAGATATAGTCCACCCAGCGTAAAACCCGGCATGGGATAACGATCGGTAATTACTCCAAGATAATCAGAGCTATTATAGGTAATGCGCATCCCCGTTGTGTGTTCGTTTGCTTGAAGCAGGTTCACAGAGAGCAACACAAGCAATGAAAGTAACATGATCTTTGCGTGTTTCATTTAATACCTCTTTTTTTGCTTTTGCATTCTTTTAATGAACACATTAATTAAAACCGCAATGTTTTTTCTGTCATCGCGATCACGGCACCCGGAATGAGATGTGCAAAAAGGATGAGTGATACAGCCAATACAATGCTCACAGCAATATTGAATACGGCAAATACAAGAAGAATGCATAATACAATAATCGCGAACCATGCATAAGCCTGACGTAGTGATTTGCTGGTTAGTGCAATTTCCCGTTCATCAAGATCTTTTAAGGGTCTGTGCGTGAATTTCCATAGTCCGGTGCGCATAAAACTCAAAATAAAACTAATGAGTAGTATCACTAATAAGGGAATTTCAACAATGAGCATCAGGGTTGTCCATTCTAAACGAATACCCAATTCAAACAGGACAACAATGGCAATCAGACTTAACATGCTAAGTAAGACACCAAAACGGATGGATGTCATGGATTGTGTGGTTTTCATTTTTATTCCTCCATGGAACGTTCTTTTAATATTTGGCTGATGCTCGGGAACGGGTTCGTTGAAAAAATAACATCAACCGGTAGTTCAAATACTTCTGCGATTCGGAAAGCCAAATCCAAACTCGG
>JAGLUM010000460.1 GCA_023134755.1 Fidelibacterota bacterium
ACGGCAAAGCAAAGGCGCGGAGCGCCTAAGCGCATGGCTTCGTCGGGTGAGGTCCAGTCAGGTTGGTCAAGAATTCCAACTTTATATCCTTCTGCTTCTAAAACCCGGGCGATAATTGCCGTACCAAAAGACGGGTGGTCAACATAAGCATCACCGCTGACGATAATAACGTCACATTGATCCCAGCCTAAATTATTCATTTCATTTTTGTTTGTGGGAAAAATCATGTGGTAATCTATTTATTAATTGACAATTGACAAAGGAGAATTGATAATTCAAGACAAAAGAATAAAGTATAAAGGCAAAAGTTAAGTAACTATAACAATTCAGTCAAAATATTCAGGTGCCGCCTTAGCTCCGACGCGTTAAGAAAATCCGATGAGTGAGCGTTTAAAAATGCAGGGGTTGAGTTTGCGAAACCTTTCTTGTATTTTAGCGAACGAAGAGAATTTTTAGCCAAAGGAGGTACAGCGGCTGTCTTTCTTTTGCTTCTTTTCTTTGGACAGCAAAGAAAAGAAGGAGAAGATATCCTGAAATTTCTTTTTAGTTTATTGCTTTGAATCATTTTCTGCATCGTGATAAACTGAGAGATCCTGAAACCATGCCACTCTGTCAGCTAACGGATTCACCACCGCGAGCAAGATTAAGATGATAGGTTGAATTTAATCGTGGTTTAATTAAGATTTAATTTTATATCCGGTTCCGTCTTTACGGTCGAGTAATTCCACGCCCATGGCATCCAATTCATCTCGAATCTTATCCGCTAACGTCCAATCTTTGTTTGCACGTGCGGCATTTCGTTCGGCGATCTTTTGAAGGATGTAGGCCTTATCGACTTGTGCTTCTTTTTCCCCTGGAGTGAAAATTACACCCAGCACGCTGTCCGCACTATGGAGTCCTTTCTCAATAAGTTTCGCGCTTGGGTCGGACACCGGGGTAATACGCTGAATACGCTGGATTTTCTTGATGCCTTCAAAAACCGCTCCAATGGCGGGCGAAATATTTAGGTCGTCGTCCATGGCTTCTTCAAAATCTTTCAGCATGGTATCAACAATCTCTTTGATGTCTTCCGAGAGCGGCCC
>JAGLUM010000461.1 GCA_023134755.1 Fidelibacterota bacterium
GGGGTTAAAGGGATTTGGATAAACTTGTAATAAGGCATAATTTTCCAGCTGGGTGCTCACCACGGCATCTTCAACTTTCGGCATACTCATCATGAAATCATCAAGCGT
This sequence comes from Fidelibacterota bacterium, assembly GCA_023134755.1. GTDB lineage: Bacteria > Fidelibacterota > Fidelibacteria > Fidelibacterales > Fidelibacteraceae > M50B103. The sequence continues at coordinate 109 of JAGLUM010000461.1, forward strand.
AATATATCCATTATTGGAGAGGTATTCAAAACCGATATAAATATCAGTGTTTTTATATGGACGTAAATTAAATGTATATTCCCCCCAATTTTGATTGTGAGGTGAAATAGTACCCAGATCAACCGTAAAACTGCTGCGCAGGGTATCGGTTTGGGATAAAAGCACCTTGCATTGTTTTCCCGAGTGCAGCATTTTTGCCCAAAAGGATAGTTCGGCATTATCATCATTTGGAATGTGTATCTTTGGAGAGATAAGCCACTGATTTAGCGCATCAAAAGCGTATGAATAATTACCACTATGTACCATATCGTTGATTCCATTTTCACCAACAAAACTAAAACCATCATATATCCACCCAGCTTGATAACCCTCAAACCCGGTATAGGCAAAGCGGGTAATATTGTCTGTGTTCGGTCGAACACCCATTATAGCACCCTGCAAAGTAGTATAATCACGATCGTCCAATGGATTCAAGGCAGTAAGCAAAAACCACCCATCACACGAGCCGCCCCAACCCCAATTGAAATGAAAATGAGTATCTGTTGTCATCCGATATCCGTCGCAGAGAAAGGCATGTCCGCCACTACCTTGTCCGCGGTAAGGAATAGGATATCCACCGTCTAATTCCTGCTTTAAGACATTGATCCATTCAGACAACAGACCGTAATTTTCAGCTTCGTCATAGACCATGTCCGAACTATAGTCAAAATAGCTTACCAAAGCATACATCATGTCATCGTAGCTGGCAGATGACGCTCCCGGTTTCAGTTCCATATCTACCGACACCGCGGATTGATATAATAAATGGGATACATCTTCGACCTGATCTGCAGGTGCGGTAAGAATACCATAGCGGGTACTGAGCGAATCGGGCATGTTTTCCCAATCATAATATGTCGTATCATGCCAGGCACTAAGGATGCTATCGGTATCATTGCTATAATACCAACGTCGACCGATACCGCGTTGAGGATGTTCGTAATAACGCATCAATTGACCCATAACCACCGCAACACAACCCACCAAGGCTTGTTCATCAGTGTGGGTAGGTGTCACAAAATATGGGAATTTATTATTATAGTGGGGAGATTGATTCCATGTCGTTGTGAGGAGTGGCAGAACTTCCGCTTGAATGGCGGTTTTTTGGAATGATGGTTTTAAATAGATATTCCAGTCGGGATGCACCGGATCATTTACCGATAAATGTTCTTGTATTTGCCGGGTGTAAATTGCGCAATAATCTCGAAAGGCAGGATGTTGTTCTTCAACATGAGCATGTTCTGAATATGCTAATATCGGGGGAAAAGCATCGTCCGCGGAGCTTAGTATAAACCCGCCCTGCTTAAAAGTACTTAAATAAAGGTAATCAGAAACAGAGATGCAGGTAGAAAATGTTTTTTGCGGGAAAACGCACAGGGCTACAGCCCTTGCGGTTAATATATCCACCGGACGCGCCAATAAAAAAGCAAAAAGACCAAACAGACAGATTATTCTTACAGATTTTTCCACGACACATTCCTTATAATAAAGCAATAAGTTAATACATCGCAGGAAAGGATAAAACAAATTTATCTTTTATTGCCCATGGAAATAATAAAACATATCAAAAACCCATGAAATCACAGCAGAGAATTGTATATTCTATCATGTACAAAACAATTACCTGCAAAACTGCACTGAATCACATTAAGAGCAATTATTTGCCCTATAAATGGGATTTAAATATTTATCGCGGTTGTATGCATCAATGCCAATACTGTTACGCCCTATATTCACACAAATATCTGGATTCGAGCGATTTTTTCGGTGAAATTTATATCAAAGAAAATATTGTTGAATGTCTTGAAAAAAAATTACGCTCACGTTACTGGAAACGCGAAACCATCAATCTCGGTGGTGTTACCGACAGCTATCAGCCTATTGAAGCGAAAAAAAAACTGATGCCGGAAATTCTAAAACTGCTGATAAAATATAAAACCCCTGCATCGATATCGACAAAATCTACCCTTGTACTGCGGGATCTTGATCTATATGACGAACTGGCGCGGGTTGCCGGAGTGAATATTGCATTAAGTATTACTTGTTGCGATGAGAATATCCGGAAAAAAATTGAACCGTATTCCACCCCGACAGCTGCACGTTTTGATGTGCTGAAAACATTTAGGAAAACCGAGGCAAGTACAGGTGTGCTCATGATGCCCATCCTGCCGTTTTTAACTGATACAGAGGAAAATTTAACCTGTTTGTTCCGATCGGCACAGGCCGCGGATGTGGATTATATTATTCCCGGGCTTCTAAACCTGCGCGGACCTACACGTGGCAATTTTTTGCATTTTATAAAAACACAGTTCCCGGACATGTATCCCAAATATCTAGATTATTATCAGGGAAGTTTTGCAAAAAAAACATACCGTACTGCTCTTTACGAACGTATAGCAGCATTGAAAAAGGCTTATCCCTTGTCGCCCAAAAAACATATTCCACGACGGGCAGAAACGCAGTTAGAGTTATTTTAAGTCTCTACACAGATGTCAAAAAGTGTTTTGACCTATCATTCTTTTTCTTATATTCGACGGAAGTAATTGTTTAAAAATGGAGGGAAACATGAAAAACACATTACGCATTTTGATGATCATTATCATCGTGCTAACAGCCTTGGCGACGGCGGATGATATTGTTAAAACTGGCATAAATATTGGACCGTTACCGTCTGTCGCATATAATTCCGACACCGGATTTCAGTACGGATTGCTGGCCAACATATTCTTTTATGGTGATGGTTCTATCTACCCGGAATATTTTCATAATGTTTATGTGGAATGGAATCAAACAACAAAAGGTGCCGGCCTTGCCACGATACAGTACGATTCTGAACATTTAATTCCAGGCATTCGCATTACGGCAGATATCAGCAATATCGTTCAGCAATCCTGGGGATTTTATGGATTCAATGGTGCACAATCAGTTTATAACGCATCTTGGTTGGATGACACCCCCTCTAATGCCGATTATAAAAACCGCCTGTATTACGCAATGCAACGGAATTACTTCCGTTTACTTGTCAACTTTCAAGGCAATATCACCGGAGATAATTTCCGTTGGTTGGGCGGACTGGGTTTCATGAGCTTTAATATTGGTTCAGTTACCGAAACGCGTGCATGGGACACCACATTCACGGACAACACAACCCTCTACGATGATTTTGTTGGTTGGGGTGCTATTTCCGCTTCGGAAGCAGATGGTGGGATTGTCACATACCTAAAAGGCGGGATTGTTTATGATACCCGTGATAATGAAGCATGTCCCATGACCGGATTATGGGACGAACTGGTTATTACCGCAGCTCCGGGATTTGTTGGAAATGAATCCGGATGGCTACAGGTTGCAGCGATACACCGCCAGTATTTTACGATCATACCCAAGGATTTATCACTTACATATCGCTTGGGTTATCAAGGTGTTATTGCCGGGACGATGCCATTTTATCTTCAGGGCATGATGCCCAACTCACGCACAACGGTTGATGGTCTTGGTGGAAACAAAACCGTTCGCGGTATTATGCGTGCCCGTATGGTGGGAGATGGATATATTTATGCCAACTTTGAAGCGCGCTGGAAGATTGTTCATTTCACCTTGGGTACCCAGAATTTCTATTTTGGAATTAACCCCTTTGTTGATGCCGGTATGGTTATTCAGCCCTATCAGTATGATAAAACGAGCATCCCCGCAGGCGTCATTGACGACTATATTTCAGGATCTAATGAAACCCTGCATATCGGATACGGAATGGGTATAAAGTTGGCTATGAATCAAAATATGATTCTCGCTGTTGACTACGGATTTGCCGGCAGTTCAAACGACGGAAGTACCGGTTTATATATTGGCCTAGGATATTTGTATTAAAACAACATGATGAAATATCTTTTTATAGCGATGGGCGGCGCAATGGGCGCCGTCCTTCGTTTTAGTATCTCAAGTTTATGTTATAATGTAAGCAACGGGGGATTTCCTTGGGGGACCCTCATTGTTAACGTGATCGGATCCTTTTGCTTAGCTCTATTTCTTGGTTTTTCCGGAGAGCATAGTGAATTGCGTTTTTTTCTGGCGATTGGTTTATTAGGTGCTTTTACCACCTTTTCTGCCTTCAGTTATGAAACCATTTTTCTTTTTAAATCTTCTGCAATAAATTTGGGAATACTCAATATTGCGGCAAATTTCGGTTTAAGCCTTGTAGCAATAATAAGTGGATACTTCCTGAGCCAAAATATTCGATAAATTTTTCCGTATAATATTGCATTTTAATGAAAATCGTAATAATTTTAAGTGTTATTTATAATTAATGACAACAGCAAGCCACAACATGTGGCATGTTTTACATTAACAGGAAAATTAAGGGGTGAGAAAATGGCAAAATACCGCATTGGTTGGTTACCGGGAGATGGTGTAGGTAACGAAGTCATGGAAGCAAGCAAAATCGTATTGGATAAACTGGCACTTGATGCCGAATATATTCATGGCGATATAGGATGGAAATACTGGAAAACAGAAGGGGAGGCGCTGCCTGAACGAACGATTGATATGTTAAAAACAGTTGATTGTGCTCTTTTTGGTGCTATTACATCCAAACCCAAAGATGAAGCAGCAAAAGAATTAGATCCTAAATTGAAAGGTAAAGGTTTGGTATATTTTAGTCCGATTGTCCGCTTGCGTCAATTATTTGACTTACATACAAATATGCGGCCCTGCAAAGCCTACAAAGGAAATCCCTTAAATTATAAGGACGATATCGACATTACTATTTTCCGTGAAAATACAGAAGGCATGTACGGAGGAATTGAATTTTTTCCTCTGCCGCAGGATGTTTATGATGTACTGGATAAGAACCATCCGAAAATGAAAAAATTCAAAAATGCCGGACTTGAAAATATTGCGCTTTCCACGCGCATTATGACAAAACAAGGCTGCAAGCGCATTGTTACCAATGCTTTTGAATTTGCCAAAAAATACGGAAAAAAAGCAGTAACAGTCTGCGACAAACCCAATGTTCTTCGCGAAACCGGCGGCCTCATGATCCGTACCGCCCGTGAAGTAGCAAAAAACTACCCGGATATTGAACTCTGGGAAACCAATATTGACGCACAGTGCATGTGGTTGATCAAAAACCCCGCAAACTACGAAGTCATCGTTGCAGAAAATATGTTCGGGGATATTCTCTCCGACCTTTCTGCGCAGTTGATCGGTGGACTCGGATTTGCATGCTCTGCTAATATCGGTGATAAATTGGCTGTGTTTGAACCGACCCATGGTTCCGCGCCAAAATACTACGGCCAGTACAAGGTCAATCCCATTGCCATGATCCTGACAGTTAAAATGATGCTTGACTGGTTAGGCGAAAAAGACATGGCTGAACGTCTGGAAACAGCCGTTGCGGAAATCATTGCCGAAGGCAAGGTTCGTACATATGACATGGGTGGCAGTAACACCTCACTTGAAGTGGCAGAAGAAGTTGCTTTGAAATTATAAGATCATTTAAAAAGATCACAGATTTATATAAAAAAGCCCTCTTTCGAGAGGGTTTTTTATTGCAGAATTAAATATTGAGGGTGAAAAAATGCTGTTGATGAAATAATAGCGTAAGGAACAGGCATAATATCACAGATATTTATTTATCGCATACGGAACGGTCGCACTGTGCCCGGCAAAGTTCTACGAAGCGGGGACCATTCCATACAATCAACTCTACCAGCTACCCTCTTTCAAAATCGTCTCAATCATTGCTAAATAGTTCTCAGGTTTAACATATTCAGGAATAGAATTCGATGAACCGGCGCACCATCCGCCTTTGCCCCGCGCGATATCAATAAATTTTCGTGTCAGATTGCGAATCTCGTCCGGAGTGGCCCGACAGAGTTGGTCAACATCAATTCCACCGCAAAGACAAAGCTGTTTACCGTAACGGTCTCTTAATTCAGCCATATCCATAGAAAGAGGCTCCACGGGATGCAGACTGGTAATGCCGATATTATTGATCAAATCATCCATAACATCATATAACACACCGTCTGAATGAAAAAGAAAAGGGATATTTCGCTTTTTAGCCAGTTTACCAATACGCTTCATGTAGGGAAATAAATTTTCGCGAATAAAATCCGGACTTACCATCATTCCTGAAGAATAGGCAAGATCATCGCTGTACCATAAAACCTTCACAAAGTCCATGCTTGCCATGGTTTCAAACATGCTAACAACCAGCTCGCCGATTTTTTCAAACATTGCCGTGATAAATTCAGGATCTTCATACATTTTCATAGAAAAATTTTCAAACCCGAGCATTTCCCAGACAGTTGTGTAAATATCTCCGTACTGACCAATAATGCCCATATCATCCGGGATTAGTCTGCCAGCTTCTTCAAGCCGGGAATACTCTAGGTCCTTAATAGTTGCCCAGTTGTATTTTTCAAATGATTCCCAGTCCTGAACCACACCACCGTGTTCAGAAGACCAGGATCGATCTGTTGCTACATTTGCGTTTTTGGCAATGGACCGGTTTGTGTCGATATGAATACCCGGTTGAACCTTAAGGAAATCGTATCCCATACTACGCATAAATGTGATTTCATCCTGTACGCTGACGATAGGTTTACCCATGATTTTTTCGCGCATTTCGGCATGGATACCCAATTCAATAAGCGGAATATAATCGTTGGTTTTATTAAATAATGTCTGCTGAAAATGTTCAAAATTTGGTTTACGTAAATGCGAAAACATAAGAATATCCTTTTTTTATGCGGCTACGCCAAGAAGTCGCTTGGCTTCGCGAACGGCCTGATTTGCATTTTTTGCATATCCCAAAGCACCAATTTCTTCAGCAAATGCCGGAGTGACCGGCGCACCACCAATAAAAACCTTATTATCAAGATCATTAGCGCGCAGCAAATCAATCACACCCTTCATGTTTTTCATGGTAACAGTTAACAAGGCGGACATTCCGATAATGGCATCAGGATTGTTTTTAGCGGCTTCCAGAAATTTTTGCGCAGTTACATTAATACCCAGATCTTCAATTTGAAATCCAGCACCTTCGAGCATCATACAGACAAGATTTTTTCCAATATCATGCAGATCGCCCTGCACAGTTCCAATAATGACCGTCCCCAAGATCAGATCACTGTCTTCCGTTAAAAAGGGTTTGATCAGTTCTAATCCCGATTTCATTGCTTTAGCTGAAAACAGCATTTCGGGCACAAAGATTTCATTTTTTTCATAACGTTTCCCGACAATGCTCATTGCGGGAATGAGCCCTTGAGTAAGAATATCCTCAACGGAAATACCACTGTCAATTGCTTGTTGGGTCAATTCGTGAACGCCATCTTTTCCTTCCATATCTTTGGGAAATTTAGACGAAGAATCAATGTGGCCCTGTACCACACTATATTTAATCGCATCTAACAATGACATAATAACTCCTTAATGATTTAAATCACGGAAATATATCGCCCCTGTTTGCAAAATACAAAGAAAAACACAAAGCGGAAGGCAGAAAAACAATTAAAACACAATATTTACCGGCAAAAAAGAAAATTTGTAATGAACGAATAAAAAATAGACAATAAATCTAAGACATTAGCAAAATATTTAAGATGAAATTTCAATAAATATTTCCTACCTTACCGCAAATAAATAATGTCTAACGCAAAGGACTATAGCATGAAAAAACTCAAAGGAATTCTTTTAGATATTCAGAAACTCGAATCAACGGCAAGCGTGCTTCAGTGGGACCAGGAAACCTACATGCCTGAAGGCGGAGGCGCGTTCCGCGCGGAACAACTTGCATTTTTGAGCTTACTAACACATCAGATGGCAACCGGTGACAAGATCAAGGATGAATTATCACGCCATATCGATTATAAAACCGGAAATTTTGTCAATATAACGATGAACGACAAAGAAAAACGCTTAGTGTATCTGGCCTGGAAAGATCTGAAAAAGCTGTCTAATCTTCCGGGTCACTTTGTGGAAGAAATGTCCAAACATGTTTCCAAATCCCAGCAGGCTTGGATCAAGGCACGCAAAAATGATGATTTTCCCTCATTTGCTCCCTACTTGGAAAAAATGATCTCGCTCAAGAAGCAAGAAGCAGAATACTATAGCTATAAAGACAAACCCTATGATGCCCTGTTGGATCAGTTTGAGCCGGGCATGACAACGGAACGCATTGGAGCACTGTTCGGGGAATTGAAAACGCCCCTGGTAAATTTAGTAGACCGTATCAACGCACAGCCGCAAATTGATACAAGTTTATTACAACAGAAATTTGATACAAAAGAACAATGGGCTTTCGGCATGAAAATTGCTGAGGCAATGGGTCTGGATATGACACGTGCCCGTCAGGATGTATCGGCACATCCTTTTACTACCGGGTTTCATCCGGACGATGTCCGCATCACCACCCGCCTGAATGA
>JAGLUM010000462.1 GCA_023134755.1 Fidelibacterota bacterium
TTTCCGGATTAGACTGGAGCGTACAATGGAACTTCGTTTTTAAGCGCACAATTCCTTTTTTCTGGATCCCGGCACATACGATCACTTTTTTGATATCATCAGAATATCGAATTGTTTTTGCGGCACTTCTTGGAATTATTCTCGGAATTATATTGTCTATTGCTGCTCAAAAATCTAAGTAGTAATTAAATTCATAAATTGAGATTCCTCTATTACGTTCTCCGCCAGCTGGCCCCGAAACTTCGGGGGTCGGAATGACATCTGAGATTTACCGTTCACGCTTTATGATTTTTTTCCTCTTTTTCCGACGCTCTTACTCTCTTTCCATCTTACGCTCTTAATTTTCCAACCATAATTAGTAAGGAACAGGCATGCCTGTTCCCTACGATTTTGATAATATTAACGTTCACGACTTACGACTTATGACTTACGCTTTATGTTTTCTTCTTTTTACTTTCTTATACCCTGCCGTAATCATCTTCATACCGGATAATATCATCTTCACCAAAATATGTTCCGGTCTGGATCTCAATTACCGAAGCTGGTATTTCACCGCGATTTTCCATGCGATGTTTCGTTTCACAGGTTATATAAACGTGTGCATTAGTATGATAATCTTCAATGTGCTCCCCGGTGGTGATCCGCATGATACCTTCTGTTACAATCCAATGTTCATTGCGTTTTTTATGTGATTGCAGTGAAAGCCGGCATCCTGGATTGACAGTAATTTTTTTGACCTTAAAATCGGGCGCATCCATCAGAATTTCAAAATAGCCCCAAGGCCGTTCTTCTTTATAGTTTTGTTTCACAACAGATCTCCTTTTATTCTGTGTTTTCCTGCTTGACTGGTTTACGGCGAATAATCATGAAAAAGGATAATAATAACGCGCCGGCAGCGAGATACTGTATGCCATTCAGGGTGTTTTTGTTAATGATATAATCCAGAACAACAGCAGACAGCGGAAAGAATAGTTCGAAAATAGTTGCTACCGAGGCCGGAATACGTTTTAATCCGAAATAATAAATGAACATTGACATTGCGCCACTGGTAAAGACAATCACGACAAGCAATTTCCAGTGAAGGGGTTGAATGTCGGGAAAAGCTCTGAACTGGCCAGCAACAAGTATAAAAATGAGTGCCAGAAACATCGTTCCGCCAAATCGTAGAGATGTGGCTGTTTCAAAGCTGACTTCATTGGTAAAGTGTTTACCGAACACTGTTGATGAGCCAAAAGCAAAGGCTGCCAACAGAGAATACAGTGCCGCGGAATCGATCAGACGAATATCAGCAATGCGCATGCCTGATTTTGCAAATGCCAAAAAATAAGCGGCTATTATAGCCAGAACCGCCCAGATATAGAAATCGCTGCGCAACTTTTCTTTTAAAATAAGGCGGGCCAACAGTAAAGCAAATATTGGTTGCAGCTTTTGTAAAATGACCACTGTTGCCAGGGTCGTTTCCACATTCGGATCGAAGGCTGCAAAGAAGGCTTTGGTAATAAAGAGTGTACCGAGCAGGCCGCCCCAGATACAAATCCAGCCAAGTGAGCCCCAAGTTTTAATCGACATCCGCATCATTTCTTTACGTCCGCGAATAAGAAAAGGGATCAAGACAATAAAACCGAGTGTATGTTCTAAAAATACAACCAGACTAGCGGGCAAATGATAGAATTGCGGACGAATAAACACCCCGTCCAGACTCCATAACAGAGCCGCCAGTCCAACCGCTAAGGCACCAATAACAATTGTCATATTCCATTTCTTAGTGTTCATCAGTTTCTTTTCCTTGTTGAATGTCCATTATTTTTTCCAGTTCCGCTTTACTGATTTGCAGCCAGTTGAGCAAGGTATCAATATGCTCCCGTTTTTCCAGTCGCGCACGCAGTATCAAACCGGGTGTTTCAAATAGCGGGTCCGTTTTGAGCTGTACTACCGATGGCAGTTTGAGGGTCTCCATATGTTGATTCAACGTTGCCTGATACTCTGAAATTGTAACATAACGCTCGCGGTATAAACGCGTTCGAATCGCATTTATACGTTCTGCAGCAGGCAAACTGTTATTATTTAATTGCGCATTCAAATCACAGCGGTTCCAGCATGTTTCAATATTGTCTGAATCACGGTGGGCAATTTCCTGCAGCAACACAGCGATAGATTCCAAAACATTAATTCCCGGATGCAATGGTAACAGTGGTTTTAGTTGCCTTCTAAGTGCAGCTGCCGAAAAGGTAAGTACGCGTTTCAGGGGTACATGTTTTTTTATAAAATATTGCTTCCATTCCGCTTCATAGTCCTGCAGCGACTGTATATCCTGCCACTGTGCCGCACCTATGCCCAGGCGCAGGTTCCATAGTTTCTTATCACAATTCGGAGCATATTCTTCCAAACGCCGGATAATATTGGATATATCAAATATATTCAGGTCATGCGCGACTTCTTCCGCACGCAGCAAATCCCACAACACATCTTCATAGGAGGTGTCCGGGGAATATACCATGGCATCAATAACAGTATTAGCGTAATTATCATATTCCGCCGGCAAAACAACCGGGATCCAGGTATCACCGTACATCCATAATACCGGTATTGAAAAAAGTATTTCTGCCTGTTTTACTGTAGATGCAAACGTCTTCCCCGCGGTAAAATAAAACCGTTTATCATTACTTTTTATATCTTTAATTGCGACCTGTTGCAGCTGTTTCATCTTAGTGAAATACTACATAAAAAAATACTTTTTCGAAAGAAAAAATATTGCCTTTCGACTGAAAAGACGGTAAGTTAAAATAGATATTTGAAATGAAACTTGCGGTGCAGTTTTTTTGAATCAACATTTATTAATAGGGAGCTTAGCTCATTGTCTGCGGAAATCAGGCCTTCTCGCCTACGCCAAGGCTTCGGCGGGTTAAGGAAGGTTGAACCAGACGGCAGGTTCCCACCGTTTTAAACGGGTTCATTAAATAGCCGCAAGTTTTTTTTTATTAGCTAAAAAAGCAAGCTTTTTTAGCTAATAACCTGAAATAGCTTAACAATAGAGAGCGAAACCGGGTATATTTTTTTCTTCACGCACAACCTATGCACAATATAATCTGACGAGAGTGGAATAGAGACGAATTATTCTTTCAACATTTTCATCACTTTTTTTCTTGGATTTTCCCCAAAATAGATTTAAGTTTTAACACATATTCAATGTGGATAACATGTGGATATTTGAAATGCCTAAGCTTTGACAACTTTTGTATTTTTTTGTTTTACGAACAATAAAACAAGTTTAAGTTGTTGTTTATTATAGATTATTGCCTTAAAGCAATATGTGTATTAAACGTTAAGATGATGTGGATAACTATGGTATAGGGTGTGGATAACTCAACAATTGATGGTATGGTGTCGGTAGAAGAAGCACGCTGGAATGCATGTTTAAAGGATCTGGAGGATCTTTTGAATCCACAGAGCTTTTTATCCTGGTTTTCTCCTCTTCAGTTTTATTCCAATGAAAATGATATTTTGACCCTTGCTGCCCCCAATAAATTTCATATTGAATTTATCGAATACAATCATTGGAATACACTGTCTCCTATTATTGATAAATATTTTCCTGCCAACAGGAAGGTACAGTTTATTATTAACAGCAATATGCAGCAGAATATTTCGGAGGTATCAGCTGTTCCGAACACTCCGGCTGCAGCCATTGGAAGTGTCGCGGATATCAGCAAAAAACCGATACAGTATGATATGTACTCCAGTTTTAACAGCCGTTTTACCTTTGAAGAATTTGTTGAGGGTCCGCACAATCAATTTGCCAAGGTTGCAGCAACAGCAGTTTCAGAACATCCCGGCCATTCTTACAATCCCTTGTTTATTTATGGTGGAACCGGCTTAGGGAAAACCCATCTTCTTCAGGCAATTGGCAATCGCGCGCATGCCAGGGATCCCCACTGTCGGGTTATTTATGTTTCTATTGATACTTTTATGCGTGATTTTATTGACGCTATTCAAAACAATAAGAAAAACGACTTTAGTTTGTTATACATGCAGGCAGATATTCTGCTTGTGGACGATGTCCAATTCTTGAAGTCAAGAGAAGGGACACAAGAACAATTCTTCCATATATTTAACGATTTGCTCCAGCGAGATAAACAAATTGTTATTACTTCGGACAGGCCTCCGAAGGAGCTAGAGGGTTTGGGAGAACGTCTTGTGTCCCGTTTTCTCTCTGGACTCATGGTTGATGTGCAAAGCCCGGATTTTGAATCCAGAATAGCTATTCTCCAACATAAAACCCTTATTGAAAATCTTGATATTCCCTATGAAGTCATTGAATTTATTGCACAGAATGTCAGTTCAAATATCCGTGAACTGGAGGGCACGCTGACCACCATGCTGGCTCGCAGTTCTCTGAATCATATTGATATTACGCTCGGACTGGCAAAATCGGTTTTAATGGACATGAAAGGCGTGAAACGCGACCGGATCATTTCAATTGATACGGTACAAAAGGTTGTAACACGGTATTACAAAGTTTCAGAAAATGAAATTATCGGGAAAGGGCGTCGCAAGGAAGTTGCACTGGCCCGACAGGTCATGATGTTTCTCTGCCGCGGACTCTGCAATGCGTCCTTAAAAACCATCGGATTGCGGCTTGGGGGCCGCGATCATACTACAGTGATGTACGGTGTCCGTGAAATCGGGAAACGCACCAAAAACAATGAGGCTTTTAAAAAAGAGGTCGCTCTCATTACCCAACAAATTGAATTTGAAGGCGATTAATTCAATACATCACACCAAGGCACAAAGCATCGCCAAGACGCTAAAAACCAATAAGAAAATACAGCCCGCAGATTTCATCAAATACAACAAATTATTATCATTAAGTTATCTGTGATAATCTAAGCAATTTAAAAATAACTCTTAAGATAGATTATACCTTTGTGGCTCTTTGTGTCTTTGTGTGGGGTATTATTTCTTAATATCAAATTCTTTCAAAATAGTATCGGAATGCCCGGCGACACGCACTTTGGGATAAATTTTTACTATCTTTCCTTTTTCATCAATTAAAAAGGTCTTGCGAATCAGTCCCATATATATCTTGCCGTACATTTTCTTTTCACCCCATGAACCATAGGTTTTTAAGACTTTTTTTTCCGGATCCGACAGCAGGAGAAATGGCAAATCATACTTTTCAACAAAGCGTTTATGAGATTTTGGATTATCAGCACTGATCCCGATAATGACGATATTATTATCTGTATAATGTTTGTAATCATCCCGAAAAGTACATGCTTCTTTGGTGCAACCGGGGGTATCGTCTTTGGGGTAAAAATACAGAACCACGCGTTTTCCCCGAAACTGTTCCAAAGTATATTCTTTTTCATCCACACCCGTTAAGCAGAAATTGGGTGCTACGTCATTTGGATGTAATAATTTCATAATAGCTTCTGTTGTTTATCCCATGATATATAATTTGCAGAGTACAATGATTCCGTTTTTTATGATCCCCATGTCAATTTTTCAAAAATCGCGCCATGGCCTTACGCACTTTATCAATTTCATAGCTAATACCGAGATGGCCGCGGTTATTATTCAGTACTAGTATTTTCGCATGTATTTTTTTCGCAAATTCGAGAGCCGGATGGGGACTGACCATATGATCCTGTTTGTTTATAATAATAAAAACATCTGCTGTAATACGTTCAGCAGTTTTATCCAGATCATTCTTGTCCCGCCAGCTAATATCATGATAATGAATTGCCTGGGAGTGACAAAAATAATTGTCTGCCGGAAAGATACCAGGTGTATAGGAATTAAAACTTTCAAGATATTCCGGCACATCGGTATGTGACATTTCCAGGGCAAAATATGAAGGAGTTTTCCCATTAACAGCCTGCGAAATACGAATTGGCTTCATGTACTCCGCTTCCGGAATACCGTATTTGCGACCAAGTGCAATTATTTCCAGATCCGCCTGGCGTTTTAACAGATCATAAGCGGACTCGCGGGGAGAACTTACATAAAGGATCGCTTTATTTACCATATCAGGATACTCGGCAATAAATTCAAAGCCCTGCATGCTACCCATGGAACCACCAACTATGGCGTGTAAATGGTCAATGTTTAAATGTTTCAATAAGGCATGCGCGGAACGCGCCATGTCAATGATCCTGATTTCCGGAAAGACTTGTCCCGGCTGTGCTATGCTGTTGGACGGGGATGTTGACACTCCGTTTCCCAGCGCATCAGCTACAATAATATAATATCGGGTACTGTCCAAAAAATTATGAATATTGATAAGTCTCCATATGTGCTCTGATGTTCCGCCAAACCAAGTGGGATATAAAATCACATTGGAGCTGTCGGCATTGGGTGTACCGATTGTTCGATATCCAATGCGGCAATCCTGAATTTTTTCACCACTGAATACCGAAAAATCTCCAAGATCAACATAGAGTTGTGGGGGAATGGCGTAAATTATTTGTAAAAATAAACCGATAGTGAGCAAAAATAATATACTGCGTTTCATAAAATATTTCCTGTTTAATCAAAGATTAAATTCTTTAATACATTCCCGGATCCCGGCGATACCTTGCTGGATGTTTGATTCATCCGTTGCAAAAGAAATACGAATATATCCTTCAGCAGCAGCTCCAAAATAACTTCCGGGGGTAACGATGATCTCATGCCGGTCTTTTAACAGCTTGGTAAATCTTGTATCTGAACAAGGCTTATTTAATTCACTCCGAATATTTAATAAAATAAAATAGCCCGCATTGGATTCTATATACCGGGTAAATCCGTGCTGTTTGAGTGTTTCAAACATCAGTTTGCGTCTATTTTGCAATATTGATAGTAATTTTTCCTTTGTTTCCTGACCCAGACCTTTTACCATTCGTAGGGCAAAACGTTGGGAAAAGGTGTTTGCACAAGTTGATGAAATATACCGTACGGAATTCACCGCTTCCGTGATCTCCGGAATAGTAAACAACCATCCGATTCGCAGCCCGCTCATGCAAAACAACTTGGTCATACTGGAAAAACAAATAACATGGTCGCCATAACCGATAAAAGAAGCTGATTCGTATCCGGCATAATGTATTTCATAATAGGATTCATCCACTAAAATAAAAATATCCTGTTTTTCACAATAAGTAGACAGTATCTCAAATTCTTTGGGGTGAAAAAGCTGCCCGGTTGCGATTAACGGATTATTGATTAAAATCGCCTTGGTCTCGGGTCGAATAAGATCAATCAAGGTGCTGGCATTTATTTGATACGCGGAATCCATTGAGACTGGGTATTCCCGAACTGTGCCTAAAAAAAACAGACTTACGGATTTATGAGATGGCAGGGTCAAAGCCGGCACAAGGAGCTCATCACCAGGATTTAACAGGGCTGCCAATACACAAAATAGGGCCTCTGTGGTACCGGTTGTAATCGTTACGCCGTCTGCTCCCCATTTTAAATTATATTTTTCCGCCAAACCTTTCCGCAACTTTGGCAGTCCGTAGGTTTCGGTGTAATTTAGATTTTCTGACCGGATAATTTCCTGGGCTGTATTTAATAAAATTCCCGGAACCGGGAAAGGCGGTACTGAAGACGTAAGATCAATATGTCCTTTGGGGATGGTATCGCTTAAAATGCGTTCACTGGACTCTATGAGTCCCTGAAGATGTTGTATACGTGTACTAAATTTCATCGCTTTAGATTTTAATGGTATTTATTTTTTTTGGCAAGTTAATTATTATTTGCTTGTGAAAAATCAATCTCATTTATTTATTTAATGCTGTCAAATAGTTTTATGCAAATTCGGGATCGTGGCAATTTTTCAAGCTCCTCTTTGTTGACCCAGCGCATCCCGCCCCAGTCTTTATTCTTCCATTTCCCTTCAAGCGATGCGAAATATACATCCATGATCTGATGAAAATGAGAATAGCTGTGCAGTACTGGCTTCGGGTGTTTTTTTTCGATCTTGATATGATTTTTACGGATGAAAGATATAAAATGATTCTTGTCAGCAGATGCCTGTTTTAAGGTATAGCCCGGACATTCCCAAAGTCCCCCGAGAAATCCTTCTGGTCGCCGCTGTACCATAAGATAACGTCGGTCTTGATAAATGATAAATGTAGCGGAGCGACGCGTTGGAATAGTTTTTTTTACTGTTTTTATTGGATAGCTGCTCACTTTGGTTTGGCGATGCGCACAGCAATGTTCTTTCAGAGGACAGCGTGCACAATCGGGATTGGACGTGCATTGCAAAGAACCCAGTTCCATCCATGCTTGGTTTACCCATCCGGGATGATGATCATAGAATCCTCGATTCATCAAGGAAAATACTTCGCGTCTATACAATTGTGTGGCGATGTTTTTTTCTATACAAAACAGCCGGGCCATTACGCGCATTACATTGGCATCTACCACCCCTGCAGGATAACCGAAGGCAATACTGGAAACGGCAGCCGCGGTGTAGGGTCCCACTCCCGGAACGTGCAACCATGTATCATAGGTTTTGGGGAAAGGATCATCTCGTGATTCCGCGAGCGCTACAATATACTGCGCGCCTTTATGAAAATTCCGTGCGCGTGTGTAATACCCCAATCCTTCCCACACTTTTAACACGTCATCAAGCGGAGCTTCCGCGAGTGAAAACACATCCGGGAAATGAGCGATCCATTTGGGATAATATTTTTCGACTATCGCAACCTGTGTTTGCTGTAGCATCATTTCACTGACCCAAATATGGTAAGGATCTTTTGAACCCCTCCAGGGCATGACACGGCGATGGTCTTCAAACCACGTCATTAGCCGCGATGTGATATTTTTTGAAATTTGTATTGTCATTACTTTCCAACAGGAAAATTGAAGGGAATACTAACGCTCAAGGGAGGGCAGATCAAATTTTGGTTATCTTTGACTGTCTGCTCACCTGTATAAAACATATAGGGAATGATAATCCCAATTGTCGCTCCCATGATAACATCACTAAACCAGTGCTGATTGTCGTCAAGGCGCTGGAATGCTGTCAACGTTGCCATTGCATATGCCGGAATACCGGCCTTCCAGCCGTACCACATCTGGTACATGGTTGCCGTTGCAAACGCGACACTGGAGTGTCCCGAAGGATAGGAATGATGATTGCGTCCATTGGGACGCAAGCGTCCCACACTGTATTTTAATGCATAGGTCATCGCAACCGTCGCCACATTGGAAACTGCCCAATAACGCATCGGTTCAAGGTAATTCCCGGTCTGATATCCTTTCCCGGCAGCACCCAGGGCGGAGACAGCAAATGCCCAATAATGATCAACATAGGAATCGGCAATAGCATCTATTACCGGAGGCAAATAAGCTTTTTTTGTCATAAATTCCTGAACGGGTTTATCGACCAAGAGGGCCAATCCCGATACGCCGGCGCCGACTGCCAGTCTGGTATATCCTTGCCAGGTTTTTGCCACTTCGGGTAGAACACAACGAAAATAATCGTTGTTACTTACCTGCGCAAAAGCACTTGAAATCAGCAGAACAAATATTAGTAATATTTTTTTCATGAGTGAAAGATAAAGAAAACAAGGCTAATACAAAATACAAATTTCTATGAAATAAATGCGCTTATACAATTTCATCCGGGAGAATGAAATTATAATCCTGTAAGGCCTGTATTAATTGCTTTTCATTATCAATACGCAGGGCATTCCACCCGGCAGCACGGGCAGCATCAATGTTTTCCTGATGATCATCAAAAAATACTGTCTCAGATGGATTAATGCGAAATAATGTTTCCGCTGAGCGATATGCTGCTACGTCCGGTTTTAAGTATCCTTGTTCATGGGAAGTATATACCGCTTCAAAAGGCGCGCGCAGATCCATCCATGCATTCACTCCGTTAAAATCCAGACTGTTGGTATTTGAAAACAAAAACAGGCGATGTCGCAGTTGCAACCAATGAACAATTCCCCATGTTTTTGCACGTAGGGGGAAGGTGAGATGGATATTGTCGCGGTAACGCTGTTCATCACCGGAATCTAAAGGAATATAATGTTCCAGTTCACGAAAGAATTCAATTTCTGTGTGTTTTCCTATCTCAAATTTACGAAAAAACGGCGATTCATAAAAACGCCAAAAATCTTTGAAGGGCCAATCCATTGCATTGGTAAAACGCCTATAATCAACATCTACGATGATATTGCCCAGATCAAATACAATATTTTTTATATTGGGTTTGGAATTCATGATCTCAGATTACAATTCCAGCAATTTCTTTGTGGCAGTCGTAAGATTAATGCAGCCGGTTTTGGTAATAATGACATCATCTTCGATGCGAACACCACCCCATTCAGGAATATAGATACCGGGTTCAATCGTTACTACCTGATTGACCTTCAGTTTTTCTTCATATTTCGGTGATAAACGGGGTTCAGCGTGAACCTCCAAACCAAGGCCGTGTCCTAGTCCATGTCCGAAATATTCACCATATCCTTTTGATACAATATGATCACGGGACATCGCATCAACGGCTTTCCCTGTCAATCCCGCCCGAATACCTTTAATGGCAGCCATCTGTGATTGTAAAACAATATGATAAATTTCGTGCTGTTTTTTCGTCGCTTTTCCCAAACATACAGTGCGTGTAATATCCGCATGGTATCCCTTGCTCATGGCGCCGAAATCGATGATTATCAGTTCTCCTGTCTGAAGCAGCTTATCTGTCGGCTGATGGTGCGGCCGGGAACTGTTGACCCCGGATGCAACGATACTGTCAAAACTATCTTTTTCGCTGCCGAGAGATTTCATAATAAATGATAATTTTGCATCCAACTGCCGTTCACTAACACCCGGCTTTATCTCATTCAGCAGTTCAGAAAAAGCTGCATCGGTAATGCGCGCAGCTTCACTAAGGGCATCTAATTCCGGCTGTTCTTTTACGGATGCCAGGTGCTCAAGTAACATGGACATATCCTTGAATGCTGTATCAGGAAACAATGTGGTTATTTTGGTATATT
>JAGLUM010000463.1 GCA_023134755.1 Fidelibacterota bacterium
TCATTTTTTCTAAAAAAAAAGAATGCATATTAATTTACAAAATAAAGAATAATATTAATAGAAAATTAATGATTAATTAATAATTAATTAACAATTAAAGATAATCATGTAAAGATAATCATGAAACCGGCAATAAAAAATACGCAGGCAAAAAGCCATTTCCAACTTACGGGTGCTTTATAAACAAGACGCCCTTTTTTAATTAACTCAAAACTTTTTAGCACATATCTAGCGAGTTATAAAGCATTGTAATTTATAGTATTACAGACGCAAAAACTCTTGCTGGCAACAAATGAGCACCAACTTCTCTAACTTGCTGATTGATAGGGGCGTCCTAGGGACTTAAAATCCCTATATTGCCTGTCCGGCCCCGAACATTCGGGGTCAGCTAACGGACGAAGACGGGCCGATTCCCCCGAATCCCGACGCTTCGGAAGGGCGATACCAAAAGCCCGCTTAAAAAAGTAAGCTTTTTTGTTGAGGTCCAAAATATTAACCCCCAACGAACATCATTATCTCCAAAAAATGATTGTGTATAAACCAAAAGAGTAGTATTCTTTTATCTGTTAGATAGCGGAAGATTTGAGTCTTCCAATTTTGACAGATGCGGGAAACACAGGATGGAATATTTCATAAACGGGGATTTACTGAGGATAAGAGATAGAGTACACGAATTCCTTGATCCAGGTCGTAAACACGTTTTTAATCACACCGTATTCCATCACATATTATTTTGTATTGTATGCAGAAATAAGGGATTTAATTGTATAAAATAAGCGAGGAACTATGTTAAGCAAATTAAAAGATATAGCTAAACAGAAAATACGTGCCAAACGCAAAGAATATTTCGGAAAATACCCGGATGTTTTTACTAAAATGTATGCTTTTACCCGATCGGATACTGCACGCGCGTTGGGATATTACCCCTATTATCCGAAAATTGAAAAATCAGATGCTACGGAAGTTACCATAGACGGTAAACAAAAGATCATGCTTGGTTCTAACAATTATCTGGGTCTGACCAATCACCCCAAGGTGATTGAAGCAGGTATAAATGCCTTAAAGAAATATGGTTCCGGATTAACCGGAAGCCGCTTGTTAAATGGAAATATTCTGCTTCATGACGAATTGGAAGAAAAACTGGCTAATTTCGTCGGTATGGAATCTGCCCTTGTCTTTTCTACCGGAATGGGTGTGAATGTCGGAACTATTATTTCTGTTTGCGGACCGGATGATATGGTTTATAGTGATCAATATAATCACGCTTCTATTGTGGATGGCATCCGCTTTTCACGTACTCAAAAAACGGTCTATAAACACAATGATATAAAAGATCTGGAAGAAAAACTTAAAAATGCCAATCCAAAAACTCCAAGATTTATCGTGACAGATGGTATTTTTTCAATGGAGGGTGATATCGCGAAACTTGAAGAGATCGTTGCCCTTTCTAAAAAATATCCCTCACGCCTTATGGTGGATGATGCCCATTCCATCGGGGTTTTGGGGCCGAATGGCGAGGGAACTTCCGCGCATTTTGGCGTAACGAAAGATGTTGATCTGATCATGGGTACTTTTTCAAAATCCCTGGGCTGTGTAGGCGGATTTATTTCCGGAGAAAGAGTGATCATCGAATATATCAAACATCATTCCCGTCAGATCATTTTTACAGCTTCTCTGCCGCCTTCAAATGTGGCTTCGGTCATGGCGGCACTGAAAGTTATTCAGTCCGAACCCGAACGTCGCGAACAGCTTTGGAAAAATACCGAGTTCATGCGCAAAGGATTCAAATCCATGGGTTATAATACGGGTGAAAGCACTACACCGGTCATTCCGGTCCTCATCGGTAAAGATGCCAAGACCTTCCAGGTATGGAAATCTCTGATGGAAGCAGGTGTTTATACCAACCCGGTCGTTTCTCCGGCAACGCCCCCGGGACGAGGCTTATTAAGAACCTCCTACATGGCAACCCATACTCGTGAACAGTTGGAATTCTGTCTGGAGATGTTTGAGAAGGTAGGAAAGAAAGCAAGAGTTATTTAGTGAAAATTAAAAGATAGGAAGATAAGAGGTTTGATATAAGGTATATTCGTTCTAAGTCCTAAGCTCTCAACTCTCAATTAGATACTTCATACCCTCAACAACTCAACTATTAAACTTATCTGTAAAATCTACGTAATCTGTGGTTAAGGGAGGATAAATCAATGAATCACCATCAACCTGCATCAACGGTCGTATTTGTTACTGGTGCTTCATCCGGTATCGGGAAGAGTACTGCAAAATATTTATCACAATTAGGTTATGTCGTATATGGTACGTCCCGTCGCCCGGGATCCTACCCGCAACCTGAACATTTTACCATGCTCGAAATGGATGTTCGGAACGAGATGTCAGTAAAAGAAACTGTCCGCTATATTGTAGAAAAAGAAGGTAAAATTGATGTGCTTGTCAATAACGCGGGATATGGCATTGGTGGAGCCATTGAAGATACATCCCCTAAAATGGTCGAAGAACAAATGAACACCAACTTTTTTGGTATATTCCGTGTGCTCCATTATGTGCTACCGGTCATGAAGAAACAAGAGCATGGGCTCATCATTAATATGAGTTCTATTGGTGGTGTTATTGGACTTCCGTATCAGGGGATTTACTCAGCATCTAAGTTTGCCGTTGAAGGTTTGACTGAGGCGCTATATAAAGAACTATTTACACGTAATATCAAGGTGGTTATGGTAGAACCAGGTGATTTTAAGACTGGATTTACAGCTAACCGGGAGATTATTACAAAAGAGGGTAAAGCGGATATATTCGAAAAATCGCGTGAAGTCATTGAGCACGATGAACAAAGCGGGCAACCGCCAATCAAGATTGCCTACCTAATCGAAAAGATTATGAATAAAAAGCATCCGCGCTTGCGCTATAGTATCGGTGCTTTTGATCAAAAGCTGTCTATTTTGCTAAAAAAGATATTACCCGATCGATGGTTTGATTTGATCATCATGAAATATTATAAGGTAAAATAATACATTGGGGCAGGAGCGCAGGAAATAAATATATTCCATATATTCAATTAAAAATTTTATAATAAAAAAATATTGTTTTAGGGTGCTGTAAGTGCTTTGGAAATACTAAAATGAAAAGTTGATCCTTTACCGGGTTCACTTTCGACCCAGATCTTTCCGGCATGTTTTTCCACAAATTCTTTGCAAATTATCAGACCTAGCCCGCTTCCCTTTTCTCCATCGGTACCATTTATGTGATAATTATCCTCAATATGAAACAGACGTTTTATATCGGTTCCACTTATTCCAATCCCTGAATCGGAAACAGATATGATGGTTTGAGAAACATCCTGTTTATATGTTATTTTAATGGTATCTCCTGAATTTGAGTATTTGATTGCATTGGATATTAAATTTCTTAAAATAGAATGCAGCATATTTTTATCGGCAAAAACACCTATAGGATGTACCTCCTGGGATATGAGTATTCCTTTATTTTCCGCATTGTTTGATAATAAACTAATTACATCTTTTATAACATCTTCAAGCATAAAGGATTCCGGAGAAATTTTCAGTGTACTGGTTTGAGAACGGGCCCACTCCAAAAGATTATCGAGCAAAACATAATTTTGATGTGCAGAATCATGAATAGATATAATGATTTGCTCCATTTGTTCTTCATCATATTCATTTCTATTTTCTTTCAGCAAATTGATCAGACCGAGAAGGGCGTTGAAAGGACTACGTAAATCATGGGCAATAATGGAGAAGAATTTATCTTTTGTGGCGTTTAGTTCCTGCAGATGTTTTTCGCTTTTTTCCAATGCAATATTGGCTTGACGTTTTACGCGGTAGAAGTAAAAAAACATGACAATAATTATTAAAAATAAAAGTAATATTCCAATTAAAAAGTTACGTAATTTTGTTTCATGAGAAAGAGATAATTCATTGATAAGGTTTTCCTGTTCCAGCTGTTTGATCTTTTCCTCACCGGCTTCAATTTCATACAGTGCTTCAAGCTGGAGCATGTTACGGGTAGTTTTTGAACTATAAATAGAATCTGCAATACTGACTTCCTGCGATTTGAATGTATATGCCTTATCATAATTACCTAAAATATAATAGACCTGCGCCAGGTATTTATTGGCTGCCATAATATGTATAAGTTGATTATTATTCAGCGAAATATCCAGACCCACTTCAAGGCTGTCGATGGCCCGCTGATATTCTTTTTGTTCGGTAAATATTAAACCGAAAAGATTATATACAATTGAGAAACCCAGTACATCATTAATACTTTTTTTAATTTCCAGGGATGTATCAAGATAAGTGAGCGCAATATCATAATTACCGAAGAGGTACTCTATGCGAGCTAGATTTTTTAAGGAATTTGAAATGCCAAATTGTGATTTTCCCTGCCGATGCATTTCCAAAGCCTGTTGATTATATTTTCTGGCGATCTCTTTATTATTTAATTCAATATTAACCGCAGCAAGTTCATCCAGACAGATAGCTACCCCTGTCATAATGCCGTCTTTTGCGGCAAGCTCACGATATAGTCTCAGTGATTCAAGATATGCTGTTTTGGCTTCTTCGTAAAGACCAACGGTATAATACAGGCGGCCGGTTATATAGCTTACCCATGCGATACCTTCCGTAAATCCGGCTTTTTTATAATTTTCATGTGCTTTAAAAATAAACTCCAACGCCTTCTCATAGGAACTGTTTATGCGGAAAATATTAAAGATGGCGGAATATACTGATCCCAATGTTCGGTAATTATTGGATATTGAGGAATAATATATGGATTGATTATAATAATTTAATGTTTGCGTCTGGTCTCCGGTATTCAGAAGACAAATTGTTCCGATAAAGAAATACAGTTCTCCCAGTTGTTTGGTATTATTGACATCCTTGCTAATAATAATGGATCTAAAGAAATAATCCATTGCTGTATCATGGCTTGTCTTATAATAATAAATAAGACCAAGATAATACAATGCCTGTGCTTCTAATTCGTGATCTTGAATGTTTATTGCTTCCTGCAATGCGGTCGATGCATGTTCGCTGGCAGCAGTAAAATCTGATTTTCTCAGATGATACGCCAGTTCCAAACGTGCCTCTGATTTTTCAATCCCATGGGCATCATCGATAACTGTTTGTAAACTATCCGTTTTATTAGCAGCAATACTAAACGAAATAGCTAATAGGAAAACAATTAATATTGTAAAATGTCTCTTCATCTCATTTTCTCTCTTCTCATGTAAGCATAAGTATTATAAGTATACAACAATTTTACGCTTAAGTGCATAAAAATCAGTAATAAATTATCAAGGTATTTCCAGTGGGAGCGGGGAGGAGGGTATATGTGCTTTATTCAACAACTTCCGATTTCACAGGAAAGTAATAATTTACACCCAGAAAAGCATTATTTGGGGAGCTCCATACACTTGGTTGCATCTCGATATAGAATTTGAGGTTTTCCACTATATCAATTTCAGTTCCAAGATACAAATTAATATCCTGATCAAAATAAAATCCCCACGTATTTATTCCAAAGTCAAGTGTTAATTTAACGCCGCCGTAAAACGACACGTTTTGGGCTAACACATAAGACATATTCCACATGCTAATTCCGGAAAGTTCTCCAAAGCCGGTGCCAAATCTAGTGCCTCCACCATAGGAAAAGCCCATATCAATATTATTCCAGTTTGAGATGTAATGTTGCATGATTCCTTCGAGGGAAAGACTTCCCGTGAAATACCCTTTAATATGCAGGTTCGACTTATTAAATCCCATAGTGTATTCCAGTGACAGATTGGTTAAAGAAGATGAAAATCCTCCGGAAGCGATTTTTGAACTTTGAGGTGCGATCACAGCGGTATGATTGACCGGTGCAGCAGCGAATGCAATTCCTGCTAATGCACAAACAAATAAGACAATAAACAATTTTTTCATGTTGTGTCTCCTTCGATTTGGTTCTTAATTAATTTTTATTTCTTTTTAAATAGTAATTTAACAGGTACACCTTTAAAATTATAGTTTTTTCTTAAGGTGCTTTCAAGATACTTTTTATAGTTATCCATTATCAGGGTCGGTTCATTACAGAAGAAACCGATCATAGGAGGATTATCAAGGATCTGGGTAACATACTTGATCTTGATATATTTTCCTTTTGTAGAGGCAGGGGGATTCTGTTTAATAACCCGTATAAAGAAATCATTTAGTTCAGAAGTCGGGATACGTTGTTTCATGCGTTCCTGAACCGCAAATGCTTCATCGAGAAGCTTATAAAGACGCTGTTTTTTTATTCCGGAAATATACATAATAGGAATATCAGTCAACACCGGAAAATGATAAAGCAACTCCTTGGTATATTCTGCTGCGGTATAGGTGTCCTTCTCAATCAAATCCCATTTATTCATTGCGACGATCAGCCCCTTTCGCTGATCAATAATTTCCTGCACAATGCGTACATCCTGGTTGCAAAATCCCTTGTCGACATCAACAATAAGAATACACACGTTACTTTCACGTATTGCACGTTTGCTGCGTATAAAGCTGTAAAATTCAATGGAATCACTAATTTTCTTTTTTTTGCGCAGACCGGCTGTATCCACCAGCATCACGGATTTTCCATGATAGGTCATCTTGCTGTTAATGCTGTCGCGCGTGGTACCGGCAATATCTGTAACAATATGACGGTTTTTCCCTAAAAAAGTATTTGCAATGGTCGATTTTCCGGCATTGGGCATACCCAGAATAGATATTTTAAGATCATATTCTTCTTTCGGTGCCGCATCTGTTGAAGGCAGATTTTCAATAATAATATCCAGCAGATCTCCGGTTGATCGTCCGGTAAGCGCAGAAACCTCCACAGGAGTGCCGAATCCAAGTGAATGAAACTGATGTACTTCGTGTTCAAAGCGTTCATCATCAACCTTATTGACCACTACCAGTACCGGTTTGTTGCTTCGGCGTAGAATCTTAGCGATAAAATCATCAAATTTCGTAATACCTGTGGTAGCGTCCACAAGAAATAAAATCAGGTTGGCTTCATCCGTAGCAATAATAGCCTGTTCACGCATGGCGGTTTCGATAGAATCCCGGGGATCCATCATAATACCACCTGTGTCAATAACGGTAAAATGCCGATTATTCCATTCTACTTCCGAATAAGTACGGTCGCGCGTTACGCCCTCAATTTCATGTACAATGGCTTTACGGGTCTGGATGAACCTGTTATATAGTGTGGATTTTCCAACATTGGGACGGCCGACAATTGCAACGATACTCATAGCTGCTAATATAGTAAATAATTTTCACGAACAAGGATAAATTGTGATAATTCTTGTTGATAGCTTTCAATGATCTCATCAGCTGATCTTCCTTCGATAATCATCGTAAAAGCATCGCTATTTCCCCATAATAAATTCATCCAGCGTTTGCGTGTGATAATAAATTCGTCCGGATAAAGGGTATGCAAAATGTCAATTAGATGTATACCGAATTCGACTGATTTAAATACAGCAGGATCTGTTACCGTTAAAGCCAGTCCCTGACATGTGATCCCTTCAAATTTCGGGTTCATGCAATATCCCGGCATATCTTCAGGGATGAAGGTGTCGGCTTTAATTTTTACACCAGGCAGCAAGCGTTCTTCTAATTCTGCGATCACTGCGTCAGCATCTATGTAATCAGCACCCACCAGTTCAAACGGTTTGTCCGTACCGCGGCCTTCTGAAAAATTAGTAGCTTCAAACAAGCACATACCCGGATAAAGCAAAGCTTCGTTTATATTGCGCATGTTGGGGGACGGGTCGATCCAAGGTAGCTTTGTTTGTTTAAAATCCTTATTCGGGTTCCATCCGGAGAATTCAATTACATGCAGTTCAAGATTGTTCGCCTGATTGATCCATCCCTCGTCTTTGATCATTAGTGCCAGTTCTCCCACGGTCATGCCATGGCGAATAGGGATGGGGTACATCCCGACAAAAGAATGGTAATCTTGCTGTAAAATGGGTCCTTCCGCAATGCGGCCGATAGGATTTGGCCGGTCAAGAATATATACCGGAATATGATTTTCC
This sequence comes from Fidelibacterota bacterium, assembly GCA_023134755.1. Taxonomy (GTDB): domain Bacteria; phylum Fidelibacterota; class Fidelibacteria; order Fidelibacterales; family Fidelibacteraceae; genus M50B103. The sequence continues at coordinate 8,087 of JAGLUM010000463.1, forward strand.
GCTCCTGCTTCCATAATTTGTCCCATTGTAGAAATGTAAGTGTAAAACCGTGCACCGATATCCTGAATATCAAAAATAAGCACATCAATACCTTC
>JAGLUM010000464.1 GCA_023134755.1 Fidelibacterota bacterium
TCTCGCGGGGAATACCTCTTTTGTGTAGTCCATCATAAATACCTTGTGTAACACAAATGATTTTAGCGGCAGACGTATAACATTGCTTTTCTTTTTTTTCCAGGTAGCGAATAATTTTTCCATCTTTGACCGCCTCAACTGCTTTAATGGATTCCGGCCAAATATCGCGTACTTCCATTATCCACGGTTTTTTTTTAATCTTTGATAATCTTTTCGCTGCCAGTGCGGTAAAAAACTGTGGGGTTGTTCCAATGATTACATCACATTTCTGAAATATACCTACAATCAATGCAGAAAAATAAAAACTTAGATAATCCAAGCTGCGTTTTATCATCCCTTTATTTTCAGCTATATATGTCCAAACACGTATTACCTGAATTCCATTAATAATTTCTTTTTTATACAAAGTGTTTTTATATCCCTCATAGACTTTTCCTTTGGGAAAGTTTGGTGCACCAGTAATCACGGTAACTTCTGCGCCTAATTTCACCCATTCTTTACAATGTTCATAGGTGCGGGTCGCCGGAGCATTCATTTCCGGCGGAAAATTATCTGTCAGAAATAATATTTTCATGGTTTATCAATTTGCCTTAAATAAACAATAAACATAATGATACTAATGATACAGCTTAAACTAATGGACGAAACGGTTGCGTATGCTGCTCCATAAATATTGTATTTTGGGATCAATAAGTAATTAAGAATAAAATTTACGACCAGCAAAACAACTGCAGAATAAGTATTCCACTTTGCTTTCCCGACTGCTGCCAAGATATTTCCCAGCGGTACTCTAAATAAAAATGTTCCGACGATATTGATCATTAAAATATTGATGATCGATTTTGCTTCAATATATTCGGGACCAAATAATTTTACGATCCAATCGCTTAAAAAATACCATGTGATCAAAGTTGCTAAAACAATAACTGAAAATATCAGAAAATATTTTTTATAATAATTTATCAAATACTGCTTATTGTTGTATTTTTCAGCAATATAAACAAAATCTGTCTGCATAAATACGGAAGGAATAAATATTAAACTAAAGGGAATCAAGGCTGCTACTTTATAAGTAGCCACCATCGTGCTTTGAGCCAATATGGCTCCAATCATAATCGTATCCAACTGCCATGCCATTTGGGAAGCAATATTGCCCAAACCAGCATAAATACCGTACTTGGTATATTCTGAAGTTTTTACGGGCAGGTCTCCTTGTGGGCCGAAAATCTTTATAGACCCTTTATGTCTGATCTTAAGGACATACAAAACGACTATTCCTGTAATTGCAGGAGCAATGACAAAACCAAGTGTATACCCGCTTCCTTGTGCTAAATATACACCCAGTAAACTGAGTCCAAAAACAAGAAGGGAATTGACAAGCAAAGATGCCGCATAGTATTTGTTTTGCTTCATGATCCGAAGCAAAGACATGACCGAGTAAAACAAATAGTATGAAATAATATAAATGGAAAATAATCTCAAATAATGGATAGCACCGGGCATCCTATTTGAGATCAATCCGGAAAGGCTCATTATAAGAGTAATAACTATCAATGAATAGAAAAAACCTCTTCGTATTGTATATGAGAAAAGCTTAAATTTATCTTCAAGTTTCTCCTGTATTGCTCCAAAATGCATTAACGAAAGATATAATCCGGCCCCGCTAAAGGGAAGGATCAACTGGGTGATTGAGAAGGCGTAGCTTAAATTACCGTAGTCTTCCTTTGTCAACAGCCTTATTATAAAAACACCTAATACAAATTGAATTACACGCAGTAATATCGTGGAAAAGAAAATATGGAAACCACCGCGGTTTTCAAAAGAGCTGAGTGTTTTTTTTATTTGTTCCATTTATGAGACAATGTTTTCTTCATTCATTTTCTTAATAACCAAAACTTTTC
>JAGLUM010000465.1 GCA_023134755.1 Fidelibacterota bacterium
CTCCTCATATTACTCTGGGCCGCGTAAAACAAAAACTGCATGATGATTTTATTCAAAATTTTAATGATATCAATATAAAACCCGAGATATTTACCGTTGATCGAATTATTTGGTATGAAAGTAGGCACAAAAATGGTAGGTTAAACTATCTTCCATTGGAAGAATACATTTTAAAATAATAGTACTAATAACTGTAAGGAGGGAATTGGTATGTTGGATCAAAAGAAATCAATTTGGTCGTGGGCAATGTATGATTGGGCAAACTCAGCGTTTGCTACAACCGTTATGGCAGGATTTTTTCCCATATTCTTTTCACAATACTGGAGTGCGAATGTTTCCGGTGTGGATACAACCGCTCGACTGGCGATCGCGAATTCCATTGCATCCTTGATCGTTGCATTACTAGCTCCGTTTTTGGGAGCTATTGCTGATAAAGGGTCAGCAAAAAAGAAATTTCTATTTACCTTTGCATTTATTGGCGTGATCATGACCGGCGGTCTGTTTATGGTGCATCAGGGTCACTGGCAGCAAGCTGCCTTTATGTATGTGATTGCCACAATAGGCTTCTCCGGCGCTAATATCTTTTATGATTCGCTGTTGCCCAGCATTGCATCAGAGAAAAAAATAGATCATGTTTCATCTCTGGGTTTTGCAATGGGATACATCGGCGGTGGACTGCTTTTCCTTGTCAATGTTTTAATGTATCTGAAACCTGAAATGTTTGGGATCGCAGACGGTACTACCGCAATAAAGATTGCCTTTGTATCCGTTGCAGTATGGTGGGCGTTGTTCTCGATTCCTATTTTTATGGTGGTAAAAGAACCCAAATCCGAAATTACAAATCTCGGGATCTGGAAAGCAATTAAAGGTGGCTGGATACAACTGGCAAACACCTTTAAAGAGATAAGGCATCTAAAGGTGGTAGGGATGTTTTTATTGGCCTACTGGTTTTATATTGATGGTGTTGATACTATTATCCGCATGGCAATACAAATAGGGGTAGCACTGGAATTTCCTTCCTCTTCACTCATCGTTGCATTACTCCTCGTTCAGTTTGTAGCTTTTGGCGGCTCTCTTTTATACAGTCTATTGGCAAAAAAGATCGGTGCAAAACAATCCCTGTTTGTTGGAATTATAGCATATGGTATTATTACCATGGTTGGTTTTTTTATGAACCAGGTTTGGCACTTTTATGCCCTGGCCGTAGCTATCGGACTGTTTCAGGGTGGTATCCAGGCCATCAGCCGCAGTTTGTATTCACGCATCATTCCTGTCAATAAATCCGCTGAGTTTTATGGATTTTTCAATTTACTTGGAAAATTCGCTGCAGTAATGGGTCCTGGTTTAATAGCTGTTGTGGTTTTGATAACACGCAATGCTTCGGACCTGACTATCGGAACACTGCAATTAGAAAACATGAGCATCCGCTACGGTGTTCTTTCCATTATTTTACTTTTCGTTATCGGCGGGCTCCTGCTGCGGCGTGTTGATATTGAGAAAGGCAAAGAAGAGGTTAAATATTTAAAATAAATTAAAAATAATAAATAACAATAAAGGGGTCTGATATCAGACCCCTTTGATTTTCAGTTCTTTGTCTGCCACAATGAATAATTCCTGTAAATAAAAATATAAAATCGATTGTAAAGTGTAATACTTTTTTTTAACTTTAAAAGCTACAATAAGCAGGATGAAGTAATAAAGATGATAGATAAAACTCATCTAAACAATGAGGTAAAATAATGAAAATGATAAAGCGTATTTTATGTTTATTATTTGTAATAAGTTTCGTGTTTGCCGGTGTGACCGGTAAAATAATGGGAACGGTTACAGATGCTAAGACAGGGAAGGCACTGTCCGGTGCAAACGTTATTGTTGAAGGGACCGGAATGGGGGCTGCCGCCAACGCGGAAGGCTTCTATGTTATATTAAATGTTCCTCCCGGGACCTATAATATTATAAGCCGTTTTATCGGGTATGAAAACCTGACAGTAAAGGATGTTCAGGTAAAAATTGATCTGACTAAGTACCTTGATTTTGAACTACAATACGATGTTATTGGTCTGGAAGGCGTTGTGGTGGAAGCTGAGAAAAAGGTAGTCGACGTGGATGTTACCGGCAGTATGGCCAATGTTTCCAGAGAGGAAATGGAGGCGCTTCCTGCAACAACGATTGGTGGAATTGTTGCTTTAAAAGCCGGTATTACTTCCGGATATGGTATCCGGGGCAGTGGCAGTGATGAAATCTCATTTATGGTCGATGGTGTCATCCAGCGTGACGCGCGTACAAATCAGCCGACTTCTATAGTTCCTTTGAGTGCGGTGCAGGCATTATCTATTCAAACCGGAGGTATGGGGGCAGAGTACAACAATGTACGTTCCGGTGTTGTGAATGTTGTAATGCGTGAAGGAAATCTGGATAAATATGAATTCGTTATGAACCTCAAAGGAAGTCCGCCAACAAATAAAACCTTTAATATGTCTCCCTATGATCCTTCATCATTCTGGCTGCGGCCTTATCTTGATGATGAAGTATGCTGGGATGGTACAAGCATTGATACCTATACAGACGTAAATCAAAATGGACAATGGGATATAGGCGAACCTTATAATGATGTAAATGGCAATGGTTTGTATGACGCATCTCCCTGGCCGTCATACACACAAGAACAATATATCTCTTTTAGCGGTTGGAATAATAAAGCTTATTCTTTACTGTCAAATTCCAATCCGAATGATGATTTGACTGCTGCCGGTGCTCAACGTGTCTATTTATATGAACATCGTCGTGATGGTGTCATTCGCAACTGGGATTACAATATTGATGCCGGATTTGGCGGTCCTGTTCCTTTTATCGGTGAAAAATTAGGTAATTTACGTTTTTTTGCATCTTACCGCGAAGATAAAAACATGTATGTTGTGCCGATGTGTACCGACGGTATTACCGATCGCACCGGGA
>JAGLUM010000466.1 GCA_023134755.1 Fidelibacterota bacterium
GGGAGTGATATCCTTAAGGAATTTTTCCTCGTATTCTGAATAATTTCCCAGGAATTCTTTCGCATGCATGTTTTTAAAATGTATAATTTTGGTGACCAACATGTCCAGAAAAAACCGGTCGTGACTGACAATAAGCACAGAACCCTGAAAATCGTCCAGGGCAGAGGCCAGAATTTCTTTGCTCTGCATATCCAAATGATTGGTAGGTTCATCCAGAATAAGAAAATTTGCTTTGGATAAAAGCAGTTTGATCAATACAACCCGACTTTTTTCACCGCCGCTTAATACAGCAATGGGTTTATCAATATCATCACCGGAAAAGAGAAAGCGACCCAATAAACTGCGGACTTCAGTCTGGGGAAGTTGAGGGGCAGCGCTCCATATTTCATCAAGAACGGTTTTTGAAGCATCCAGCTGGTCTACATGGTGCTGTGCAAAGTAGCCGATCGTAAGGTTGTAGCCAAGTTTCAATGTACCGCTTTGAGGTGTTAAATACCCGCAGATCAACTTCATTAATGTGGTTTTTCCTGCACCGTTAGGTCCAACTAATGCGACCTTTTCAGCGCGGCGGATATCAAAATCAGATTGATTGAATACCGTCATTGTGTCATACGAAAATGCTAATTGCTGCGCGGAAACGACAGGGTCGCCGGAGCGTTCACAAGCAGAGAAACTGAATTTAATTTTGCGGGTAGAATAATCGATTTTTCGAACATCAATTTTTGAAAGCTGTTTAACACGACTTTGAACCTGACGTGCTTTACTGGCTTTGTAGCGAAAGCGTTCGATAAACTGCTCCATATGGACAATTTTTCGTTTCTGATTTTTATAAATTGCCAGCTCATGTTCCATACGCTGTTCTTTCTGGATCTCATAATCAGTATAATTTCCGGAATAGCTGCTTATATTTCCTTTTTCAATTTCAATGATCCCATCGATTAATTTATCCAGAAAATATCGGTCGTGCGATACCAGTATTAAAACACCGCGGTAGCCGGAAAGCATTCCTTCCAACCAAACCAAAGTCTCCATATCAAGGTGATTAGTTGGTTCATCAAGCAGCAAACAGTCAGGTTCTTCCAGGAGGATCTTTGCAAGTGCAATGCGCATATACCATCCTCCGGAAAAATCCGAAACGGGACGTGAATAATCTTCTTCTTTAAAGCCTAAACCACTGAGGATCTCCTTTGCCCGTGCTTCGATCTGATATCCGTCCAGACGGTGAAAGGTCTCCAGCAGACGGTCATATTCCATGAGCAATTCGGGAGTTGAAGATTCAGAAATGCTGATTTCGAGTTCACGCATCTCCTGTTCTACATCGAAAACATGCTTGAATACAGTTAAAACTTCTTTAAGTAGCGGGGTTGATGCTTTATTATATACAATTTCTTGTGGTAAATAAGCAACCTTCATACCTTTTGGGATAACAACCTGTCCCGATGTTGGTTCAGTCAGACCGGCGATCAATTTTAAAAGTGTGGATTTTCCGGATCCGTTTTGCCCTACCAGCCCCAAGTGCTTTCCGTCCGGTATTGCTAAGGAACAATGTTCAAAAAGGGATTGTGAACCAAAGTTGACAGAAAAATCAGCTAGTTGTATCATGATGATGGATCCGAAGGTATATCTTTGTTATGTGCTTTCTTTTTCCAATGCAATTTCCAGAACACCTATCATATCTTTTACAAAATGGAAGTGTAATTCATCAAGAATTTCAGCCGGGATGTCATCAAGGTCTTTTTTATTCCATTCAGGAATAATAATCGTGCTTAAGCCGGCACGGTGTGCGGCAATAATCTTTTCTTTGATACCGCCAACCGGTAAAACACTGCCTCGCAACGTAATTTCTCCGGTCATGGCAAGGTCGTTTTTCACTTTCCTCCCACTTAACACACTGACAACAGAGCTCAGCAGGGTTACGCCGGCAGAGGGGCCGTCTTTGGGAACGGCTCCGGCGGGAATATGTATATGAATATCAAACTTTTTATCAAAACGTTCATCAACACCCAATTCTGCTGCATTCGAACGAATAAAACTCAATACAGCCTG
>JAGLUM010000467.1 GCA_023134755.1 Fidelibacterota bacterium
TTTCATCAATATCGGTTTGTGTCAGTGGAGTTTTCTTCTTGCTATCCACTTCTACATTGTAAATATCCCACTGATAAGGATGCCGTTTATCCCGCATTGCCTTGCTTTTTAGATGCTCACTGGCATAAACAATGGCATTGCCATCAGGTGACCATTGGGGGTTTTCATCAGCCTGTGTGTCCTTCGTAAGATTTATCAGGGTTTTATTTTTCAAATTATAGACATAAATATCGCTCTGTTCCCCGTTGTGCCCTGAAAAAGCAATGATATTTTCATCCTGCGGATGGTATGCCGCGGCAAAAACACCCTTCAGTTGTGATAAGGGATAAAATGTCTGCTTTCCGTTGTCGACATTTACAATCACCAGTGCATCATGCTTTTTGCTTTTCGCGGCAAAAACAATATGTTTTGAATCAGGGGACCAGGATATACCGGGTGCGAGCCATTTTAATTCTTCCAGACTGGCTTTACGCTGGCCCTTGATAATGCGTTTGAGTTTTTTTCCGTCCTGCACATCCATAAGATAAATATCCGCATAGCCCTTCCGGTCGCTTAAAAACGCTATTTTATTCCCAGCCGGAGAAATTGCCGGAGCAATGTTCTGTGCATTTTTCCATTTCTTATGGTCTGTTAAACGCACGGACATTTCCCGAATATCTTCTGTTATACTGATTTCCGGCCAATATATCTTTTTCAGGTAATGATGCCATTCTTCCGTGAATTCTTCTTTTGACATGTTAAAAGTGTATTGAATGCTGCGATCGACATCATAATAGATCTTTAATTTTGTATAAAATTCTGTCAGTTTCTGATAACCGTATTCTTCCCGCATAAATTTCATAATGCTTTGCCCACCCTTATAGGCGTAGTAGCCGGTTAAAGCTTCAAAGGGATACGATTCAAATTGGCTGTGATAGGCAAAATCGCGCATGAACATATCTGCTTCGGTATCCCAGCGGGAGGATTCATACTCCGCGCTTCCCTCAGCAAGCCACAAAGGAATATTCAAACGGACAGCACCCGAAATGATAGATTGAATATTTCCACTATAGTATAGGTCATTCATGAAGGAATGAACCAATTCATGATGAATAACGTGCCGAAAATCACGGTAGGATCCTTCAAAAGGAAGAACAACACGATTTTTAAATAATTCGGTAAATCCGCTAACCCCTTCAGGCATATAGATATTAATGGTATTGGTCTGCTGAAAATCATTATGACTGTCATATACGATAATGGCATAGCGTTTTTTCAAATCCCAATCCAGGAGAGTACTGATAGATTCATATGCCAATTCTGCATGTTTTGCACAAAAATCGGAAATGGTTTTATTGTCACCGTTAAAATAAATATCAAAATGTTTACTCTGGATAAAATTCCACTCAAATACATCATATTGCACCTTATTTTGACCAAATTGGGCAAAAACAAAATAGATAAATAAAAATGAAAATATAATAATACGACGGAATTGTATCATAATCACTCTTTCCTAAATTCTGCTTTTATTACATACTGCATATTTTTTTCAATTGTTTACTACACTCTTTATTATTCAATTATTGATGTTCTTCATCACTTCTTTTTATTAATACCCCGGGGATTTTATTGTTTCATAAATTATCAATGAAAAATACTGCAAATATATTTTATAGATCAGCATCTAATTTTTTTTTTATATAAGCGCAAATTTCCTGTTGAATAATTTCAATACTGCGGTTCCCGTTAATTAATTTGCAGCGCAGGGGTTCCTGCTTAGCAATAGCACGATATCCTTCCTGAACACGTTGTTTAAATTCAATTGATTCACTTTCAAGCCGATCCGCTTCGCTGATGCGCTTACCGGCAATATTTAGATTAGTATCAATGATAAAAGTGATATCGGGAACGCGTTCATGAGCGCCAATCATATTTAACTGATGAATCAGGCTAAGCGGTAACTTTCGTCCATATCCCTGATAGGCCGTAGTAGAATCATAGAAACGATCACTAATAACAATGCCACCTTTTGCCAAAAATGGATTTATTTCTTCGACAACCAGCTGACTGCGTGCAGCGGCATAGAGGAGTAATTCTGTACGGGCGTCCATTCTACTGTTTTCTTTATCCAGCAAAATAGCCCGGACAGCATTTCCAATAGGTGTATGCCCAGGATCAAAACAATGCAATACCTTATAATGCGCACTGAGAAAATCGACACAACGTTCGGCTTGTATGCTTTTTCCTGAACCGTCAATGCCCTCAAATGTAATAAACATACTCATCCTAATAATTTTATCCTTAAAGATAACATTTTACGACACATTTGTCATTAGAAAATATTCTGTATTATCTATTATTTACAAAACCGCTTCACAATGACATATTTCTCCGAAATAAATACGATGAAAATCATTTCCCTGCGGGTATTTATCCGGAATATCTTCCTGTAGAAAGTGAGTTTCATCCATATCCTGCCAGTAGATCTTTTTACATGCTATGATAATATCCGCTTCGTCAAAACCCGGTGCATCCACATGCGGAACAGCAACGGGTGTCAACCCGGCAATTTCTATCTTGTTAGGAACGTCCTTTCCGGAGGTTGATCCAAGATAAGTCAAAACATTCTTATATGATTTCGGGAAATGGCAGAGAGTAAAAGTATTATAGCTGTTCATAAATTTATAGGTGTAGCGTGAGGGACGGACAACCACTTGGGCAAATGGGCGGCTCCACATAGAACCCAGACTACCCCAGGCTACGGTCATGGTATTAAATTTATTTTCCTTAAAATCGCCCGAGGTAAGCAAAAACCATTCATTTTCCCATATATTAGTCGGTTTAAGATTGAGAGAATTTATACTCTTTGTAATTCTATGCATATATTTGCTCCTTTTAAAAAAATAGTAACATTTTTAGTCTTTTAAAATTAAATTCTCAATATTAACAGAATTAAAGGAGTCTGAATGGAACGTTTAAATTATGTTTGCCCAAAATGCGGTCGCCACGAATACGAATTAGATGAAATACGCACAACAGGTGGTGGAATTAGTAAATTGCTGGATGTTCAAAATAAAAAGTTTACTACTGTGACCTGTTCAAAATGTAAATACACCGAGTTCTACAAAGCTAAAACAAGCATGTTGGGTAATATATTTGATCTTTTTGTCGGCGGATAAAAACACGTTCCCGACTCAGACATCCTCAGATGCTTTAATTTCATCAATATACCAAGACATAATTTTATCAAATTCTTCACTTTCGGAATATCCGACTTTCTTGTACCTGATAATACCGTTTTTATCAATAACAAATAAGGTGGGGATACCTTTTACCTCAAATTCTTTCTTTAATCCGTTCGAATAGTATACAGGGAATTGATATCCGTTCTCTTTTATAAAAGGCGGCACCAGAAATTTATCTTCATCTGTAGATACTACAATAATTTCAACCTCTTGATCATTACGGTATCCCAGATATATTTCATTCAAATGCGGCAGTTCTCTGAGGCATGGCGGACACCAGATCGCGAAAAAACTGACAACTAAAATTTTATTCTTAAATTGGGCATTTGTAATGATACTTGAGTCAATACCCACTAGTTCAAATGCCGGCATATGAACATTAAGTTGATCAGCCAATAAATCCTGACGTAGCAGATTCCTTCCTACAAATACGGTTTCATCGATCATGGTTTTGATTTCAACCTTGGAATATCCCAGTAGTTTAGCCGTATTGGTTATTTCAGCCTTTGCATCCAGACTACCAGGTGTCATCTTCAGTGCTTCGATACAGGTTATCAGGGAAGCTTCATAGCGATTCATACGATTTAGTGCTTTCCCATAATTTAATAGAATTTCTGTATCTTTATAGTTGCTGATAATGGATTCATATACTGCGAGCGCTTCGGTGAGCTGATGACGTTTGATCAAAAGCTGGGCATATCCGTCGCTGATCATGGCGCGATAAGCCGTTATCCTGTCATTCAGTTCCTCTTCAGTATAATTGCGTTCTTTATAGTAGCGTTCAGCCGAAGTGAGAAAATCATCGCTTAGCGCTAAACGTTCCGCTCGCCGGACTGCAAAAAAAACAGAATCCCGCAAAATAGGGTCTTCCGGATCCGCATTTGATAAAAATCCAAGGGTCATGGCTTTTGAAAATATATCGATATTTTTATTATAGATACGGATCACTTTTCTATAGTCATCTAATTGATCATTCTCCAAAATGATCGGTAACATCTGCTCACAGGCAGCATATAATTCAACACTTTCTTTTTTCTGGTTTTTTACGATAAACGACAAGGTTTTATTATAATCAAATTCATGAGACGGTTTTGTCTTTAACGCTATGTTACTGCACCCTGAAAAGACAAATAACAGTAACAAAATAATCGTAAATTGCTTCATGAAAGCTCCTATCCTTTATTTAAAAATATCTGCAGATAATCGAAGAGAAATTAAATGACTGCTGCCTAGATCGTTGTTGATCGAAGGACGAAATGAATAACTGATATCAAGAAGGGGTAATGAAAATTCAATACCGGCGTGAATACCATCTCCATAACGATAACTGATACCGGCTGCGATACGTTCTTTATATTGAATACGAATTACAGGTTGTAGGTCTATGGCGATCACGGAACCGATATGAAACATATAATAATCCAGATTTTCGGTAATAGACATATTGAAAGTAATTCCGGGCAGTAAACGAAAATCTTTTATGTCAACCGGAACCAGCCAGGCTGCGTTAATCTGCGGAGCATAATACTGCGCGGACCCGCTGTTGAATACCATGATAGCAGACGGTAAATTCTTTATGGAATAAAGAGAATGGATATGCTGTCCCAAATGCTGGGCATAGATATCAAAAGTAAGTCCGAAACCACTGGTCTCGAATAGATCTGCGTATAAAAGACCAAAGGTAATACCGGTTTGAAAAGCACCCACATTCATAAGCGGAATACCCAGATGCAGTGAATAATTTGCGATGCCGGTAAAACGGATACTTTCATAATCAATAATTTCATTTTCATCCAACTGTCCGTTACCTTCTCCGGTATCACCGGTACCCGGGATACCGTCTAAACCGTAATCCAGTAATGCATTGCGCGAATCGGGAATATCTTCTACACCAATACGTGATATCATTAGTCCGATAGGTTTATTATTATACTGGAAAGTATATCCTATCGAGCTGGCGGACACTTCATTTCTGAACCATGTTGAATGATAAAGATATAGGGGTTTGGTTGAAGTAGTCTGCAAGCCGGCAGGATTCATTAGAGTATTTTCACTGCCATTTTGCATTAATCCATAACTTACCCCGTACAATTCTCCTCCGGGTCCCCGTAATAAATTCAAATAATCATTGCCATAGCTGACATATCCGGCAAATACATACAGCGGAAGGAATATCATGATGATAAAGAAAATATATTGATTATTTTTACGGTGTTGTTTCATAGTGGTTTGAATATAAGAATTTTTTGCTTTAGATGTTCCTTGTTTTTTCTTTTTTATGCTCGCTTTTGAACGTATATTTACCACTTTGATACGAAGTAAAAAGGGCCCATCATGAAAAAAATAGTCCTGCAATTATTCTATGTTTCTCTTGTTTGCCTGATATTCATCTCATGTCAATCCATACCCCCATTGGATGATCTTTCTTCCAATCTTTATTCAATATATCCTCAATCTGGAACGTTTTTTCCCCCGGAAATTCAGGCATCCACCTTTCGATGGGATTCAGGTCGTCATAAATATGATCATTATACAATATTTGCAGTAGATAAAAAAAATAACAATGCTATCCTCTCTGCCCGCACAAACTCCAATGAATGGAAACCAACTGATCGTCAATGGAAACGACTTAAAACAAAATCGCGTGAACAATTAGTCGAATTAACTATTGTAGCGTATCGTAAGCGAAAAGCAGAAGCATATACCCGTATATCATTTTTAACATCTTCGGATTCCGTCATCGCTCCGATCTTTTATCGTAATGTCCCCCTTCCTTTCAGTCATGCCAACAAACATAAAGAAACATTGAGCTGGCATTTAGGTGATATTAGCAAAAAAGAACCAAAATTAATGCTGACCGGGATCCCGGTGTGCGCAAATTGCCATTCCTTTTCCGCGGACGGTTTAACCTATGCTATGGATATAGATTATTCTAATGATAAGGGGAATTATGCCATTGCAGCTATTGAACAAAATAGTATTATTTCACCTGATAAAATTATTTCATGGAGCGATTATAAACGGGAAGACGGTGAGTTTACCTTCGCGTTATTATCACACATATCACCCAATGGACGATATGTTGTCAGTACCGTTAAAGACCGGTCAATTTTTGTTCCAATTGATAATTTGGAATATTCCCAATTATTTTTTCCGTTTAAAGGTATTTTAGCAATTTACGATCGTGAAACAAACACGTTTTGGGCCCTGCCGGGAGCGGACGATCCGGACTATGTTCAAAGCAATCCGGTATGGAGCCCCGATGGGAACGAAATTCTTTTTACCAAGACAAAGCGCTATTATGACATTGAAGCGGAACGATCACATAGCGCGGTGTTAAGTACCGGAATTGCCGAAGAATTTCTTTCCGGAAAACAAGAATTTAAATATGACATTTACCGTATTCCCTTCAATGACGGCAAGGGTGGGATCGCGAAACCTGTCGAAGGCGCTTCCAACAACGGAAAAAGTAATTATTTTCCCCGTTATTCTCCGGACGGCAAATGGATCGTTTACTGCCAGGCGGATAATTTCATGCTATTACAAAAAAATAGTACACTCTATATTCTTGCTGCAGAGGGAGGCGTTCCCCGCCGTATGCGCTGCAATACAAACAACATGAATTCCTGGCATTCATTTAGTCCAAACGGGAAATGGATGGTTTTTTCTACTAAAACATTCGGTCCATATACACAATTAATGTTAACCCATATCGATGAAAACGGAAATGATACCCCCCCTGTTTTACTTGAATCATTTCAGGTTGATAAACGTGCTGCAAACATCCCCGAATTCGTTAATATTAATTACGATGATTTCAACAGTATTACTGATGGATTTACCGAAACCGGCAATTATTACCTGCGCTCTGCCACAGAATTATATCTTTTGAATGAAACCACACAGTCTGAGCGTTATTTTGATAAGGCTATCTCACTGGATCCGGATAATTACAAGACACATTTTTTAAAGGTCCGGCTCGTAAACACGGTCTCACAGGATGAACTAAAAACGGTTCTAAAAAAGATAAACACATATTTACGCTATACTCCAAATAATATCAATGCCATACTGGACCGCGCAGAAGTACATCTTAAACTAAATCAAATACAGTCCGCTATATCGGATTGCAAAGGGGTATTAAAGCAATACCCGCAACATTCAAGAGCATTAAACTTATTGGCAAGTATTCAAGCCAAAACAGGCAATGACCATGATGCTTTTCAAACCTTGGATCGTATTATCGAATTTCATCCGGAAAATGCCGGGGCCTGGAGTCAGCGTGGCTTACTGCACTATAAAGCAAACCGACTTGAAAAGGCAATCCATGACGCGAAAAAATCCATTGAGCTTGATGACTCAAATCATGAATATTATATCAATTTAGGTATATATCATGCGCAAGCAGGAAGTCTTGATATTGCGGAAGTTACCCTAAATCGGGCTTTAGATTTATATCCGAATTTTTATTACGC
>JAGLUM010000468.1 GCA_023134755.1 Fidelibacterota bacterium
AAACCGTAAACCGCCTGCCCGGCGAATTTGTATAATGAAGTCTTGACCTAATAAGAGTTATCCTGTATATCCGGTTATCCTGTCTAAAAATATTATCCCGTTACTCATTACTCTTTGCGGCTTTATTTCTTTTCTTCATTGTCAATTATCCATTGTCCATTTTTGCTTCTTCGCTTCTTAGCTCCCTAGCTTATATCTAAATTATTTCCGGTTTCATGTTGGTTTATGTGCTGACTTTGTTATATTTTAGTCAGTTAAGATAAAAATGGAGAGATTTGTGGAAGTTTTAAATGCGGTACTACAACAGAAAATTGAAGTTGCCCCGGGACTGTGTATTTTCCGTATTGCACCGATAGGTTGGAAATTACCGGAATTTAAACCAGGTCAATATTGTCCTCTTGGACTGCCTCCGACAGCAGAACGCGTACCATATTCAGACCCCATGGCAAAACCTTGTCCAAAAGATAAGCTGATAAAGCGTCCGTATTCTATTGCCTCCAGCTCAAGAGAAAATCAATATCTGGAATTTTACATTAAAATGGTTTCTAACGGGGCATTGACCCCGCGTTTATTTGCCTTAAAAAACGGGGATATGCTATGGATGCGTGAAAAGGTTTTCGGCATGTTTTCTCTGGATGATATCCCCCAAAAAAAGAATGTGATATTTTTTGCTACAGGAACCGGTCTCGCACCTTATATGAGCATGCTGCGCAGCCATCTAATGACTGATACCGATCGAAAATGGGCGGTGGTTCACGGTGCAATGAATTCCTGGGATCTGGGTTATCGTGACGAACTGGTAACCATGGAACGTTTTTGCCCTGATTTTAAATATATACCGATCATCAGTAATCCGGAAAATGAACCTACTCCCTGGGGTGGGTATACCGGGTTTCTTGATAAAGCATGGGAAAATAAATGTGTTCAGGATGCCTGGGAACAGGATGTGACACCCGGGGACACGGTGATCTTTTTGTGTGGACATCCGATGATGGTAAGCGGTATGGAGAAAATCCTGTTGAATGACGGTTTCAACCTGCATTCGAAAAAATCACCGGGATCGATCATAAAAGAGAAATTTGGATAAAAAAGGAAAAAATATGGCTATCGACAAAAGGATATGGGATACGATTCATGCATTCCCAAAAGTTGATCTACATTGCCATCTGGACGGGTCTATACGCCCTGAAACCATTATGGAATTGGCGCTGGAAAATGATATCAGCATGCCGTATGACAATTTAAATGATCTTATTTTCTACATGCATTGTAAAAACTGCACATCCCTGAAGGATTATCTTAAACGTTTTGATATTACCTTAAGCGTTATGCAGAAACCGCAGGCGATAGAACGCATTGCTTATGAGCTCT
>JAGLUM010000469.1 GCA_023134755.1 Fidelibacterota bacterium
ACTTGAGTATCGGTCTCTTTATAGGCATAAAGATATTTGTAAATACCGTAAATGCCGAATTTCCAGAGAACACGGATATTTATCCCGGCTTCCATATTATAAAATATTGCGGATTCGTATTTTCTTATCGGCAAAGCACTCTCTTTGGGGACTTCCAGATAGCCCAGTCCGCCTCCGGCAAAAACATTTACCCGTTCCCAGCCAAGCAATTTATTCATGTACAGAATATTGTAGGCGCCTAAACCGGCAATTTCATAGGCATGGGTGGGGTCACTGCTGTTCGTATAATATTCACCTGAAAAGGATAGTGCAATTGGAAACCAGCGCAGTTTTATATCCAGGGTCAACTGTCCCCCGCCCAGTTTCCCAATAGGCGACCGGGCATCTACAAAACCGCCCTGTCCTGACCGGATGGTAATATCGACATATTTATTGGGTTTTTCCTGGGCAATTGCAATCGACGCAATCACCAATAATACGAATAAAAAATGGATGATGCGTTTCATAGCTGTACTCCTTCTATGTGATAATAAAATATACATACTTGAATTCAGAAAACAACCGAATAATCACTATTCCGCTTTCAATACAGAATGTTCAGGGTGACCCTGCTTCGTTTTTGGAGTTTACGGCTTCGCGTAAACGCTATGCCGCACAAGTTGCCGAGCAGGTGATTTACGATTTACTGTTCACGATTCACGTTCTTCTAATACTTCGCACCGGCTAAAGCCGCAATAATATTCATGATAATTGGAATTGCATAAATAATGCCAATCGTAATCAACTTTTCTTTCATGGTTTTGCGGGTGATCACGAATATTGCACCGGCAAAAAAGATAAAATATCCAAATATAAGGATCAGCCAAATACCTAAAATAGTCCGATTCCAGAGCGCGTATTCCCAGACCAATAAATCGGCTTTATTCAGTACGCATTCAATGAACACGCAGAATATTGTGTATCCAATCGCGATGGCCCATTTTTCATTAATACCAAGAATTTTTTTATTCTTACTCTCTGAAAGGGAATTGTAAAAAACAATACCTATGATCATGAACATGAAAATAATCTCGATATTCCAGCCGATCATCACGCGTAATCCCGTATCTCCCGGCGTCGTCCAGCAGGCTGAGCGTCCACTGATCCACAGTATCCATCCGTTCCAGGTTTCATTGAAAAAATCCAGACCAAATATGGTTAATCCTGCCAAAACAGCATCCCAGTTCCTGGTTTCTCTGGCTTTCTTGATCTCCTGCGTATAAATATAAAACACGATCGCCAGCAGAGGGATCACATACCATTTCAACATGCTTAGATCACGTAAACCATCAAGGGTTTGCAAAGTTGCCTGTGTCATTGCTTTCTCCTATCCGTTTATTTTTTATGTTACTAAATGTTAATCACTTTATAAGACATATTCAATCATAATTTTTAAGTAAGGAACCCCGACGCTCCGGAGCAACCGTTCCCTACTCTTTACT
>JAGLUM010000047.1 GCA_023134755.1 Fidelibacterota bacterium
TGCCGGTATATTGTCCTGTCTCCCCAATGTGGGTATGGCATTCGGAACAAATATGATAAATGCAGCAAAAGAATTGGGGGTCTCTGATACGTTTGCTGGAAATTCTGTATGGGCTCTATTCTTTACAATTGGCTTCGCTGTTAATTTTTGTTATTGTCTTTATTTAATGATTAAGCGAAATAACCTGAAGAATTATTTTAATCCGGAGACCGGCAAAAACATTGGTCTTGGTGTATTGATGGCCATAATGTGGATAGGCAGCTTTTATTTATATGGTATGAGTGCATCGATGCTGGGGAAATGGGGAGTTGTTGTGGGTTGGCCACTTTTTATTTCTCTATCAATTGTAATCGGAAACCTTTGGGGAATTTGGAGAGGCGAATGGAAAGGAGCGGCTAAAAAAGCTCGATCTTTGTTAACTAAAGGTCTGGTGGTACTTTTAGTTGCCGTTGTGGTTATTGCCATAAGTAATTTGTTTCCATAAATATACAGGCTTCATGTAGGGACGTTGCACCCGTAAAACGGGGTCTTCGACATGCAACGTCCCTACAACCGAATAGGAGATTCCCAGTTCTTTATATTTATATAGTTTTAAATGTGCCTAATTACCATCGATTAAGGAGAGAGACATGCGTAATTTGCACCTGAGATTAATTTCAATATTTATCTTTTATGTAATATTATTTATCCAGATTAGCTCAGCAATGTGTCAAACCAGTACAAAAAATATGGTGAAAGTACCTGCCGGTGAATTTAATTTTCTCGTGGACTACCGCTGGCGGGAGGGACTGACCCTGGATTCATTATTAATTGATGATTCCGGAGTACATTACAGGAATAGCAAAACAGTTACCCTTCCTTCTTTTCTCATAGATAAAACTGAAGTAACCAATGAGCAATATAAAGCATTTTTAGATAATACCGGGTATCAACCAAAATGGCCGAGAAATTTTCTCAAACACTGGAACAACGGTAATTATCCTCAAAGTAAGGCTAAGCACCCAGTTGTGTGGGTATCAATAGAAGATGCCAAAGCCTATGCGACCTGGGCGGGGAAACGACTGCCAACCGAATATGAATGGCAGAAAGCAGCCCAGGGAGATGACGGCAGAGATTGGCCATGGGGGAATATTTATGATCCTGACAAAGCGAATATGGATTCCCGTGATACAAAGCCGGTCGGTAGTTATCCTGAAGGTGCCAGTCCATATGGATGCCTGGATATGACCGGAAACGTGTGGGAGTGGACGAATTCGGTACAAACCGATGGATATCACAATTTTTGCTGGGTCCGCGGGGGAAGTTACTTTTTTGCTAAAGGCAGCAGATGGTACATGCAGGGCGGACCAATAACAAATTATCAACGAACAATATTCTGGTTAATGTCCCCTGCGATAAACAGAAGTTCATCCATTGGCTTCCGATGTGTTAAAGAAATTGATTGATTTTTTTAAGTGTATATTATTATCATTTAAAAAATATTTCTTGAATGGAGTATATAATGTTTGGTGATAGAATTTATAAACTTAGTATAGTTTGGGCCATCATATTTTTATATGTCTTTATGTTTTTACACTCTGAGACGTATGCACAGGTAAAATTAACCTATTTACCCAATAAGCAGCTGGTGAGAAATATTGTACTTGAAAATGAGCATGTGAAATACAAGATCAATATTGATAAAGGCGTGAAGCTCTCCGCTGTGATTGATAAAAAAACAAAGATTGATTGTATAGCTAGTAATAGCAATCTCATGTTTTTTTCGCAAAGGACCCCCTGGTGGCTTGATGATGTGGGATTCCAGTTGTTCACCTTTAAAGATAAAAAAGATAATGATAAAGTAACAGTATCCATTAATCAAAGATCGAGTTATGTTGAAAATCCTTTTAATGTTACACAAACATTTACCCTGGGAGAAGGTCATGAATTAAGTTGGAAAGTTCAATCGGAGAATACTGCAACCGGTGGCCGTGCGTACCGGGATCCACAGACCCGGTATAGCAATATTACTTTTCCGGTTATGCAAAAACTAAAAATAGGTGATGAATCTGAAATGCATTATTTACTTCCTACTCAACACGGATTTTTTTGTATTGATAATGCAGATGATTTTATTTTTTATTTTACCCGTAATTATGATCCTAAAATGCCCATCGACCTGTATAATCTTAATGAAAATAGAGGATTTTATTTCCATATTTTAAATTCAGCCCTGGACTTTAATTTTGAGAACAGCAATGATTTCAAGACACGGGTTTTTCAATTATCTCAGAAACCGGGAGAAAAAACAGAGATACTGGATTGCAGGATCAGACCGCATGAGGGTGACTGGCACGCCGCATTCTTTGCATTCAAAGAATATATTCGATCAGGATTTGATTTTACTTTTTATAAACGTCCCGTTCAGGAAAAGTATCGACAGCGTTTGATCTCCCATTTTACATTTCTCTACGGATTTGATATTTATGATCCACAGACCAACGAATTCAGACTCGATGAATTTCTTGATGAAGGTGATTTAAATTTTGGCGGATATGACTATATGCTATTATGGCATGATTATCCACGTATGGGTATAGATGACCGTGATCAATTTGACATGTATGAGGATTTGCCCGGTGGATTGGAGGGACTAAAAAAGATGGTGGATGAGGCGCATGCGCGAGACGTTCAGGTATTTATTCCCTATAAACCCTGGGATATAATGAAGGGCCGGACTGATCATTTTAAGCAGGAAGCGCGAATCTCAAAAGCAATCGGCGCGGACGGCGTGTTTCTTGATACAATGAGCGAAACTGATAAGGGTTTTCGCGAAGCTCTGGACGCGGTTAATCCGGACAATGTTTTTGTAAGTGAAGGCAGGCCAGATCTGGCTGCGGCTCAATTAGTTACGGGAAGCTGGAATCAGTCAGGCAATGCTACAAATAAAATGCCGAATATAGATCTTTTTCGTTTCGTAATTCCGGAGCATAATGTACATAATATTAATCGTGGTGCACGGAAACGCGACGAATTGATATATAATGCACTATTTAATGGTACCGGCTTTATAGTTTGGGAAGACATTTTCGGTGAAATAAACCGATATTCGTGGAATGAACGAATTCTCATCAGCCGCTATAATAGAATCATTCATGAAAACCGTGATGCCTATCTCACCGATAATCCAATACCATTGGTTGCGGATTTACGCGATGATCTTTATGTGAATGCCTTTCCTGTATCTGAAAAGTGTGTGTATCCTGCCTATCAACTAGGTCGTGAAAATGTAAATCGTGCTGCTGATGATCGGTTGATCGGACCTTTTATGGAAATAGCGCATCCACAGGACTGGCATTATGTCGATGTATGGAACCATCAGGCGATTCCTGTAAAAAATATGAATGGCAAAGCCTGTCTTGTTTTTCCTGAAGAACCGACAGCTGTGATGAGCTGTATTGTCGGTATGCCGATAAATCTAAACGTCGAAGTGGTTGGAAATAATATACACATACAAACAAATAAACCACTGGAAAATGCATCAATTCAGATTAATACAGTAAACAATTTGAC
>JAGLUM010000470.1 GCA_023134755.1 Fidelibacterota bacterium
ACATGGTGCGCAATTGTTTCATCGAATTGAAGACCAGAAATATCATTGACAATTTCAGCCCCCAGTCTAAGCGCCTCGCGCGCTACTTCAGCCTTCGTTGTATCAATTGAAACCTTTGTTTTAAAGGAGATCACCCGTTCTAAAACCGGCATCACACGATCTAATTCTTCTTGCAGAGAAACAGGGTCAGATCCCGGACGAGTGGATTCTCCACCAATATCTATAATATCCGCACCGTCTTCTATCATTTTTTCTGCATAAATACAAGCTTTCTCTGTATTTAGAAACATTCCATTGTTGCTAAACGAATCAGGTGTAATATTTAGAATGCCCATTACCTGCGTTGTAATTTTGTTACTCATACTATATCAAAGAACATTTATTTAGTTTTTAATTCAATTCCATCATCAGTTATGATTTTTTCCAGCTGCTCTCTATTGAGCGATTCTTTCTCTAAAAGCGCATCAGCAATTTTTTTCAATGTTGTAATATGGGCTTTTATTAGTGATCTTGCTCCCTCATATGCTATATTTACAATACGTTGTACTTCTTGGTCAATTTTCTGAGCAGTCGCTTCACTATAATTTTTTGTGGTCCCAAAATCACGACCAATAAATATCTCATGCGTTTTCGCGCCAAATGCCGTAACACCGAGAGCATCACTCATCCCCCACTCGCATACCATTCTGCGCGCCATTTCTGTCGCACGTTCAATATCATTGCTTGCCCCGGTTGTAATATCTTCATTGGCTAATTCTTCTGCGACACGGCCTCCCATCATGACCTGCAATTGTGCATTAATATATTTTTTTGAGTAATTATATTTATCTGCTTCCGGAAGCATATGGGTTATACCTAAAGCGCTACCGCGCGGAATAATACTAACTTTGTGAACAGGATCAGTATCTGATAATAAAACACCAACAAGCGCATGACCGGATTCATGAATAGCCGTTATTTTTTTATCACTATCAGTTAAAATCAAAGATTTTCGTTCCACGCCCATCATTATTTTATCTTTTGCTGCTTCCAAATCCTTCATTGTTACTGATTTGTGATTTTTCCTTGCAGCAAGCAAAGCTGCTTCATTTATCAGGTTTGCAAGATCTGCACCCACCATGCCAGGTGTTCCTTTCGCTAGTGTTTTGAGATCCACATTTGAAGCCATTTTAACGTTCTTTGTATGAACTTTTAAAATCCCTTCACGGCCCAGCGCATCTGGAACATCTACGAAAATCTGCCGATCAAAACGTCCCGGACGTAA
>JAGLUM010000471.1 GCA_023134755.1 Fidelibacterota bacterium
GCATGTAAAATGTGTAATATCTGTGTGAAGCGCCTTCCGGAAGTATTTGAGTACGTAGAAGACTCTCTGCCGGAAATCGATAAAAATGCATGGCGCGGGATTACGGTATATATCGATCACATTGAGGGAAATATCCACCCGGTGAGCCTTGAACTCATAGGAAAAGCCAAAGAAATGGCAGCCAAGATCGATCATCCGGTCTATTGCCTGGTAATGGGTGATAAAGTGCATGATATGGGCGAAGAGCTTCTGCATTACGGAGCGGATGAGATATTTATTTATGACAAACCGCAATTACATGATTTTCGTATTGAACCCTATACAGCAGTATTTGAAGATTTTATCAACCGGGTAAAACCCACTATTGTACTGGTTGGCGGTACTACCGTCGGACGTTCTCTCGCTCCCCGTGTGGCAGCGCGTTTTCGTACCGGATTAACAGCAGACTGTACGACCCTGGACGTACAAGAAAACACCGATCTTGATCAGATCCGTCCCGCATACGGCGGTAATATTATGGCGCATATTCACACCCCGAACCATCGTCCGCAGTTTGCAACAGTACGGTATAAGATCTTTAACTCCCCGAAACGCAGTGAAGCAAAAAGCGGCAAATTGACAAGCTGCAGTATTTCCGATGAGCTTCTGGTCTCAAAAATAAACGTTATTGAGATCAAGAAAAAAGAAAAGGTTAAAAGCATTGAAGAAGCGGATGTTATCGTTGTGGCCGGACATGCCTTGAGAAAGGAAGAAGACCTTTCAATGATCAACGAATTAGCGGATATGCTGGGAGGCATGGTTGCCACTACACGGCCGTTGATCGAAGCAGGATGGACAGATCCGCGGATGCAAATCGGGTTGAGCGGACGAACAGTCAAACCCAAGCTTATTATTACTTGTGGTGTTTCCGGCGCTATTCAATTTGTTGCCGGGATGAACAGTGCCGAAATGATCATTGCCATTAATTCTGATCCTAAAGCACAGATCTTTGATGTAGCGCATTATGCGATTATTGGTGATATTTATGAAGTAATACCCCGCTTAATTGAAAAATTGAAAGAATTTAAAAATTAAAGTGGCTTTCCCGGGAGAAATATGAATTTTAAAATAGTAAATCAACAGGACATTGACTTTTTAACGTCAGTATGCGGCGAGGATAATATCCTTGTTGGTGAAAATATTCACGAAGATTACAGCCGCGACGAGTTGGCGGGGATCCGCCAATACCCCGAGGTGGTTGTGTTACCTGATACAACAAAGAAAGTCGCTGCGATTATGAAATATGCCTTTGAACAAAATATACCCGTAACACCACGGGGTCAAGGCACCGGCCTTGTCGGCGCGGCGATAGCCATTCATAAAGGTATAATGCTCTCAACGGAGCACATGAACCAAATTGTTGAATTTGATGAAGATAATTTAACATTAACGGTTGAACCCGGTGTTATGCTGATGGAAATCTCAAAACATGTTGAAGAACACGATTTATTCTATCCACCGGATCCCGGTGAAAAAAGCGCTTCTATTGGCGGCAATATTAGTACCAATGCCGGTGGTATGCGTGCCGTTAAATACGGCGTTACACGCGATTATGTGCGTGAATTAGAGGTGGTTTTACCGAATGGTAAGATCATTACGGTCGGAGGCAAGATCGTAAAAGACAGTTCCGGCTACAGTTTAAAACATTTGATCATCGGTTCAGAAGGAACCCTCGGCATCATCACTAGAGCCATCTTAAAATTATTACCATTACCTAAGGTGGCTATTTCACTTTTAGTCCCCTTCCCCGATATTGAAACCGCCATTTCTGCCGTACCTGCAATTATTAAATCAAAAGCCATACCCACAGCTATTGAATACATGGAACGCAATGTTATTCTCTCAGCTGAGAACTATCTTGGAAAACGTTTCCCGGATACTACATCCGACGCTTATCTGCTTTTGACCTTTGACGGCAATACAAAGCAGGAAGTGGAAGCCGTTTATGAACAGGTTGCTCATGTGTGTCTTGATGCCGGCGCCCTGGATGTTTTTATCTCCGATACCGATGAACGTAATGAATCTATTTGGTCTGCACGCAATGCATTCCTGGAAGCAATTAAAGCATCTACATCTGAAATGGACGAATGCGATGTGGTGGTTCCACGTAATTATGTCGTAGATTTTATTAATTACACCAAGCAGGTAGAAAAGGAATTAAATATTCGTATTGCCAGTTTCGGCCACGCCGGAGACGGAAATCTGCATGTTTATATGCTGAAAGATGATTTACCGGATGATGTATTTGTTAAAAAACTCAATAAAGCGTTTGACATGCTTTATGCTAAAGGCGATGAATTGGGTGGACATGTATCCGGTGAACACGGTATTGGCTATGCAAAGGTAAAATACCTTGAACGCAGTACGGGTGAAGAATATATGAATCTTTTGCGGGGAATAAAGAAAACTTTTGACCCGACGGGAATCCTGAATCCGGGAAAAGTGTGCTAAGAAAAGAGACAAGATTCAAGAAACAAGAATCAAAAGGCAAAAACCAAGATTCAAGAAAATATTTTTGTAATATAGTTTAATAATAAATCGTCGGGGGACGAAAATGAATGAACTTGCTCAAAGGTTGTTTGATTTTAGCGTTAGATCACTAAAATTAACTTCCAACCTTTCAAACACACCGGAATTTAAAGTTATAAGATATCAATTAGCCAAGAGTGCTACATCTAGTGGTGCTAACTATGAAGAATCTCAAGCCGGATCATCAAGA